>JANZZQ010000102.1:0-4376 GCA_026419315.1 Armatimonadota bacterium
CAACTGTCTCAGCTCTTCCTCAAATTTCTTGCGCAAATTTCAGGGATAGAACCGCCACCAGCAAAACAATCCAAAACTTTCGGCGGCTGACCACCATTGGCTTTGCGAATATCATCCCTCGCTTTAGCAAGCAGTTGAGGGTTAAGCGAATTTTCCCACTTAGCCAATTTGGCAATAAACCGCTTTGTATCTTCGCTGTTTTTGTCCTCTCCAACCAAGGCGGCGTAAATAGCAGCCCTCATCGCTGCCAAAGGTCTCCTTGCCCACCAAATGTGAAGCGTGAAGATGTGACCGTGACGAATGCTCTTTTCACGCAACGCTTCTGCGCTAACTTCCTTGATAGGGAACGCAACCTCAATGAGCCTCTTCATAACAGCCACACCACCTAAAACTTCGTTCGCTTTAATGCCGCCATCAAATCACGCAACGCAAATCGTGCGATGTGCGGGGTGTAGGGTGAAGGCAGAAAAACTTTTGTTGGGTTTTTTGCAAACTTCGGTCGAGTTTCACTTGCCTATCAGTTTCTTCAGCAACTCAGGGGTTACCTGCAGTTTCTCTCCGGTCGCCTTCTCAAACCAATCACGGAGATTCTCGCCTTCCACAATAGGAAGGATTTGAACCTTCGCCTTCCTTTCTATAAGCCAATGTTGACGAAACCAAAGGGGAATGTCCAACTCCGTCACTTCCTCCAATTTTTTGCCGGGGATGTCCCAATAAGCGCCGTAGTCGTCTTCAACATAGTAAACAGAACCGTCTTTACGCTCCATGAAGCGATGGGCTATTTTGCCGTCGTCCCAAAGGACCAATCTGCCCCTTACCATCGCAATCGCCTCTCCTTTTCGCTGAAGAGTTTTTCCACCATGAAAATTTCCGAGCGAGTTTGAATGCCTTTTGCCTTTCATTTTGACGCAAAATGTCAGTTTGCAAAACAGCCGCTGCCCAAAAGGAACGATGCCGCAAACGATGACCTTTGCTCGCAATTCCACCAACCCGAGGTTGGTATCTGAGATGGCAAGGCAAGTTGAAAGCCTGCTGCATAGAAAATCAGCACGCTTCGTCGTGGCAGTCTCGGGCTGGTGGAGTAGGCTACCGTCCACGAGGGATGACACTACCATTTTTTCCGCCGATTGAAATCGGCGTTCAAAAATTCGTCATCAACTATGGGCTAAAGCCCATAGCATGGATTGTTTTGCCTGTTTTGTTTCCTCGTGCTTTCAAGGCTCAAAGCAAACATCCATGCCACTGGCTTTAGCCAGCGGTCGCTGGCGAATTTGCGAGCGCCGAATTTATTCGGCGAAAAATCGCTGTAAATTTCGGGGTGGTTTCTACAAGACGAATCCGCAGGTGCACTAAACTAAAGCCATCAATTTTCAAGTTTCACTGGTGCTGCTGCTTCTTTCCAGTCAGTTACGACGAAGCGGACGATCTTTGCTTGTGGATTCAGGTTCTGTGCTGGGTTTTGGGTGACGAACAATTGAGGTGAAGGCGTTTTTGCGTCAGTGACGATGTAGAGCCAATACTTTTCGCCCAACCTTTGCGCCATCAGCCACTCGTTAGGCGTTAGGGCGATAGCACCCATTCTTCCTGCTTTGCGAAGTCTATGGAAGTGATAACTTGCGAGTGGTAGCGCCAAACATTGCGCCCCTGATAAGCATTGATAATGCCTCTATCAACCCTCACGAAATGTTCGCCGAACTTCTCCTTCATCTCCCTTTGCCACTGGTCTTGCAGGTGTCCCGGGACGACAATGAGTGTCCGTTTGACGAGTCCTCGCATCTTTAGTTCCTTGAGCACTAAACCAGCCATAATGGTCTTGCCGGCACCAGGGTCATCGGCGAGCAGAAAACGAATCCTCGTCTGGGGTAAGATGAAGTGGTAAACGGCGTCCAGTTGGTGAGGCAATGGGACAATTTGAGCGGCATGGACAGCACAAATGGGGTCAAAAAGGTAAGCATTGCGAACCCTTACCGCCTCAATCGTCAAGAAGACCGTTTCAGCATCGCCGGAAAAATCCCATCCCCGTGAAGTTGAAATCAATTGCTCAACTTGCTCTGCGGTCAACAGCAGGCTGTAAGTCTGTTGGCTATCCGACCCGATCCCAATGAGCCTGAAGATTTGTTCGTTAATGGGCGAGAAAGAAAGAACCCTCACCGGCTCAGGCAAAAACGAACCCTTGACTGTTACTCCTTTTGCAAGTTTTCCCGTCTCTGCGGACATTCTCGGTCACCCTGCTGAGCCTTTCGGGTTAAATTCGCTCCTCGCTTTGTCCTTAACTTCTTTGCAAAAATTTTGCCATGAGGCACTTTCAGCGGTTTATGGAAAGTTTCCTTGACAGCGGGGGAAGCGAATGCTATTCTGTTAGTGTCAGTTGGATTCCGAGACTCCCGACTTCTCAGGAGGCGGAAGGGTGGATGCCTGAGCCGAGTTTAAAGGTTTTCACAGGAAACGCCAATCCCACATTAGCCCAAGCAGTTGCCAACGAACTTGGCATCCCTTTGGGTGACATCCTTGTCGGTAGGTTCAGCGACGGAGAAGTTAGAGTTCAGATACGGGAAAATGTGCGCGGTGCAGATGTCTTCATCATCCAGCCGACATGCCCGCCAGTCAATGAGAACTTGATGGAACTTTTGGTCATGATTGACGCCTTCAAGCGGGCTTCGGCTGCAAGGGTCGTCGCTGTCATACCATACTACGGCTATGCCCGGCAGGACAGAAAGGTTAGAGCGAGGGAACCTATTTCCGCAAAACTCGTTTCTAACTTGCTCACGGTTGCCGGTGCCGACAGGATTTTGTCCATTGACTTGCACGCAGGTCAAATTCAAGGCTTCTTTGACATCCCTGTGGACAACATTCCCGCAGGGCCTTTGTTTGCTCGCTACTTTCGCGATAAGGGACTAAGCAGAGAAAATGTGGTTGTGGTCTCGCCCGATGTTGGCGGGGTAGAAAGGGCAACCCTTTTCGCAAGAATGATTCAAGGCGGGCTGGCGATTTTCGCAAAACATCGCCCCGATGCCAACAAAAGCGAGATGGTCGCCATCATCGGAGATGTGAAAGGCAAAAGGACAATCCTCGTTGATGACATCGTTGATACCGCCGGCACGATAACCCAAGCAGCCGCCGCCTTAATGGAAGAAGGCGCTGTGGAAGTTTATGCCTGTTGCACTCACCCTGTCTTGTCTGGACCGGCAGTTGAGCGCCTGAAGGAATCGCCCATTAAGGAACTTGTCGTGACTGACACCATTCCGTTGCCACCAGAAAAGCGATTTGACCGGCTGAAAGTGCTGTCAATTGCTCCATTGTTGGCAAAGGCAATTTTGACAATTCACGAAAACCGCTCCATCAGCGCCCTCATTCGCGAGACTATGGAGTGAACAGTTCCCATTTTTACGGGTTTGGCTTGGTCATTTGACCGGGCTGCATAGTTGGCATCTCAAGTTTCTCTACCACCTTGAAACCTGCTGGCGGCTTGTAAACGAAAACGCCGGGTGAAAGATGAGGGTTGAAAGTCACTTTGTTGAACCTGATGATTTGAGTGATAGTTGTCTGCTTCATCGCCTCTGCAAACGGGTTCTGGAGCTCCTTTGAGCCTCCCCTAATCAGGCGTTTTCCCTCCATGGTCACTTTAGTCTGCCACAGTGTGTTCTCTGCAATCCAAAGCAAAGCAGTTGTGCCATCCTCAGCAACGACCTTGACAACTTTTGCTTTCCTTTGCCCTAACTTTTCCTCGCCGACAATTTGTGCATCTTTCACTTTTGCCAGTTGCTCTTTGAGCGAACCTGCCAAAAGGTTGCCACCAGTGATGGGGACACCTGCTTTGGGGGCAGGTCGCTTTAAAACCTGCTTTAAAGCCGTAAACTCAATGAATGTGTTTGTGCCGTCAGAAACAAGCACTTGCTGAACATTCCCTTTAGCGTCCTTTATGACGGCTCGGAATTTGTTTGGCTTTTGAAAGACCAAACTGACATTTAACGCGCTCTTTGTTTCGGTGCTCGGCGATTTAGTCAAAGTCGTGATTGTTCCTTCTAAAGCCAAAGCTTTTGATTGGTCATAGCGTTGGGCAAGTGATTCCAAAAGTTTCTTTGCGTCGCCTTTTTGAGCGAGGCTCAATCCCGCAATGCAGCAGATAAAAAAGAAAAGCCAGCCTGCCGAACGCATCGCCATCGCCTCCTTCAGGCGTTTATTTTGTCACAGGCGATGGCAGTCCGCAGGCTGGCAGGGGCGGGGGTGGGCAGGGCAGCCCACCAGCGGGAGGGATATGGCGGGGAGCAAATGGCGAGAAGATGGGCAGGTGGGTCGGGAGGTGAGCCCCAGGGGGTGGCTCCCCGCCGAAGGCTGTTTTCTTCGGGATGAAAAATGGATGATTGCAATTGGTTGCG
>JANZZQ010000102.1:4386-4735 GCA_026419315.1 Armatimonadota bacterium
CACACAGTTTTCCCTTTTCAAGGTGCTGTGAGCCGCCCTGTAATTATAGCCGCGCTGCCCTACCATGTCAATATCCATGAGCGCTATGTTAAAACCTTGTTAGGCAAATTCTGACAACTCCTTGTCTACCCGCTCGCAAATCCAATGCAACATGACCAAATGGGCTTCCTGAACCAAATCGGTGTCAACCTCAGGGACTTTGACGCAAATGTCCACAAAATCTGGAACTTGCAGACACCTCGCTCCAGTTAAAAGGGCTGTCGTCGCACCGATTTCTTTCGCCTTCTCCAATCCACGCAAGACATTAGGCGATTTCCCGCTCGTGCTCAACCCGATCACGATGTCTCCC
>JANZZQ010000103.1 GCA_026419315.1 Armatimonadota bacterium
AACATGGGTTGTCGGTGGCAGTTCGTAATTTGTCAACCAGCGAAGGTGAGTTTCATCGTCAATCGTCAATGCTTTCCTTCCCAAACCAACGATGCCGACCCGATACATCCTTTCCCACCTCCACTACAAAAAACTGTAACACGCAACCGTTTGCCATTCGCGCAGTTTGGCTTCCGGGTTTGTTGAAAGCCATCCCTTCACCGAGGAAGTGCGCCGAGAAGCCGTGAGGGAAATTATTGCGTTACATTTTTGCAAGACCTCAAAATTGAGTGCGAGGTGAAGAGGAATGGCAAACCTGACGATTCGAACCCTGTTGACTGACCCGTTGGCTCAAATCATCATCGCGACTTTGCTCGGCGGCATCGGACAGGCTCTCATCAAATATGGGGTAACCAACGCTGAAGCTGGAGGAGGGTTGGTGTCAACGGCTCTGAGGTTGATGATGTCGCCGGGCGTTTTGGCTGGACTGTGCGCTTATGCGATTTCTTCGGTTTTCTATGTCATGGTTGTGAGGGCTAAAGGGTTGAGTTTCGCCTATCCCTTCGTTGCGGCGAACCAAGTCATTGTGTTCCTGTTGGCTTGGTTGCTTTTCCGAGAAGCCATCCCTCCCTTGAGGGTCGTTGGGTTGGTCGTAGTGTGTTTGGGTGTAACGCTGATCGCGTTGAGCAAATGAGTTCAATCTCACCCCCTCTCCTCAGCATTCAAGGCAATTCACGCTTAGCGTTGTCGGCGAGGTGAACCGAGATGGTTGGGACCTTAAGCAACCGCCTCTTTTGGACTTGGTCGGTCGGCGCACTTGCCTTTTATGTTGGGGCAATTTTGATTGTCGTGTTTGCTTGCATAGTTTATGCAGGCATCGGAAACATCGCTGCTGCCATGCTTTCCGAAGAACTTCGCTTCTCCACAAAGCTTTCTGTTACCACTGCGACGATAAGCACTGCGCTCAGTTTGCTCATCGGCATCCCTGCTTCATACGCGTTGGCTCAATATCGTGGTCGGTTCAAAACTTTAATTGACACGCTCCTTGACTTGCCCATCGTGATGCCACCAATTGCGCTTGGCGTTGCTTTGTTGGTTTTCTTTTCTCAGTTCCCCTCACCAAACGCGTCCGTTGAGAAGTGGTTGCAAGCGTTGGGGAAGCCAGTCGTTTTTCAGGTGCCGGCAATTATCATCGCACAATTTGCCGTTGTCTCTGGCTACTCGTTACGCATATTGAAAGCGGCTTTTGAAAGTCAAGACCCTCGCTTGAGGGATGTGGCTCGCACCCTTGGCCTGTCCCACTGGCAGACTTTCTTTTGGATTGAATTACCTCAGTCAGCACCGAGTTTGTTAGCGGCGACCGTTTTGCTTTGGGCGAGGGCGATGGGAGAATTCGGTGCGACTGTAGTGCTGGCGGGCGCGACACCGGGCAAAACCGATGTCTTACCGATCGCTATTTTCCTTGCCCTCAACCGCGCCGAGATTGACAAAGCCTTGGCGGCATCAGCGGTGCTGATTATCGTGGCAGTCTCGGCTTTGCTATTGTTCCGCCAATTAGTTCACCGGAAAATTTAGTCTCCCATTGCAAAATTGGCTTGAGGTGATGGAGGACATGGGTTTTGCGGATCTGATTTTTGTCAAATTGACCGGTGGAAACGCGATTTTGCAGGGGCTGATAGGAGGCATCGTTATTACCCTGATGAACGCTTTGGGTGCATTGGTGGTGCTTGCTTGGCGCAACCCATCGGAAAAATTCCTTGACACTGCGTTGGGTTTTGCTGCTGGGGTGATGTTAACGGCGAGTTTCACGAGCCTGATTTTGCCCGGGATTGAGCAAGGAGGGTTCTTGCCAACCTTTGTTGGCGTTTTGCTGGGCGCAATTGCCCTTGACCTCGCCGACCACTTAATCCCTCACACCCATGCGATCTTAGGTCGTGAGGGTTTGGCTTCATCCCGGCTTAGGGCTATTTGGCTTTTCATCATCGCCATCACAATTCACAACGCACCCGAAGGGCTTGCAGTTGGCGTTGGCTTCGGTTCCGGGGACCTTGCCAACGCACTGAAGTTGATGCTAGCAATTGGCATCCAAAACATTCCTGAAGGTTTGGCTGTTTCTGTCTCCGCTCTGAGTGCGGGCATGGCCGCTCACTTTTACGCTTGCTTTGTCGGCATTAGGGCAGGCTTGATCGAAATCCCTTTAGCCCTATTGGGCGCTTGGGTTGTCCACATTGCCAAGCCAATCCTACCTTACGCGATGGGGTTCGCCGCAGGGGCAATGCTTTATGTCATCAGTGATGAAATTGTTCCCGAAACGCACCGAAAGGGGCACGAAAGGTTCGCAACCTTCGGAACCATTTTGGGTGTGCTTTTGATGCTATTCTTTGATGTCGGACTCGGGTGACGAACGGACGCTTTTGTCACGAAAAAACTCTCGCTACAAGGGCAGGTGAAAACCTGCCCAAAACCGCAGGTAAATTTCACCCGCCCTCAAGGTGGAATTTGTCAAAGGAGCGGGACCGAAAAGGGGTGAGAAAGCGATGAGTTCTTGGGCTGAGCAAGTGTTAGATGAGTTGTCACCTCAAGAGTTAGTGGGGCAATTGGTTTTGTCGGGTGTCGGTGAAAGGCGGGAGGAAATTCTCAAACTCGCTGAAGAGGGTAAAATCGGGGCGCTGATTTTTTACGGCAAAGACATGCCTGACCCTCAAAGCACCGCTCAACTCGCAAACGAGTTCCAGCGCCGAAGCAAAGTTCCGGTTTTGATTTCTGCCGATTTTGAAGCGGGGACTGGTTTCATAATGAAGGGAGGAACAAAACTGCCTTCCAACATGGCAATTGGTGCAACTGGTTCGGTGGAGTTGGCTAAGAGGTGCGGTGAGGTAACCGCAAAAGAGGCTCGCGCTGTTGGGGTCCATTGGATTTTCGCTCCAGTAGTTGATGTCAACATCAACCCGGAAAACCCGATCATTAACATCCGAAGTTTCGGCAGCGACCCCGATGATGTTGCGAGGTTGGCTGTCGCTTGGATCAGCGGTTGCCAAAGCAACGGGTGTTTGGCTACGGCGAAACACTTTCCTGGTCACGGCGATACAAGTGAAGATTCGCATCGTGTTATGCCAGTTGTCCCGCACGATATTGAGCGAATGTGGCAGGTAGAACTGAAACCGTTCCAAGCAGCCATCAACGCTGGTGTGGCATCAATTATGACAGCCCATATCCACTTCCCAGCAATTGACCCGACGCCTGGATTGCCAGCAACCCTCTCCCGCAAAACCTTGACAGAATTGCTGAGGCAGAAAATGGGTTTCAGGGGGCTCGTTGTCACCGATGCGATGTCAATGCATGCCATCAAACTCAACTTCAACATGGACGAAGCAGTTGTGATGGCTGTCAACGCCGGTGCAGATGTCATCATAGCCGACGATGCCCCTTCAACATACGAGGCTCTTTGGAAAGCTGTGCAAGAGGGGAAATTGTCAATGGAACGCGTCCGAGAAGCGGCGAAGCGAATTTTGGAAGCAAAAGAGTGGTGTGGGTTGGATCGTCGGAAATTCGTGAATGAGGAGGAAGTAAGCGGGATCGTCGGTTGCGCCGAACATCAAGAAGTTGCCCGTCTGGTGGCGGAGAGTTCTGTAACGCTGCTGAAAAACGAAGGCGTGTTGCCGTTGCCGCCGCAAACTCGTCTGTTCGCTGTAGTGGCAGAAACTCAGCGATGGACAGGCGAGAAACCATCAACCGAACTGGCTCAATTGCTTGGTGAAACTTTCCCGAATTCAACAATCCATTTCGTCTCCCGCAACCCTACCCTTGAAGAGGTTGATGTGCTCGCCCGCCGCTTGACGGAATCGCCTTACGATGCGGTTTTGCTTTGCATCTTCCCGCGAGCGGAAGCCTATCAACCCGAAAGCGCCCTCGCCGGTGGGGGGATGTTGGCTTTAGCAGGGAAACTGTCAAGCAAGTTGCCGCTCGTCGTCGCTTCTTTCGGTAGCCCATACCCGCTCGCGAAATTCGCAACTTCAAAAGCTCTCCTGTGTGCCTACAGCGATTGCCCTGCATCGCTTCAATGTGGTGTGAAGGTTTTAACCGGGAAGTTGGAGGCGAGGGGGAAACTGCCCGTCAATTTACAGTGAGTTTGGGGTGAGGTGGGATGCCGTTGATTTTTTTGAGCCTTGAAGGTTTTTCGCAAATTGCCTCAAATCCGGCTATAGTTGAAGTTTGTGGCCGCTGGTAAAATGGTGAATGCTAACCTTAGCCGGCACAAACTTTCACCAAGTTAAGACGAAACTGCTCACTTCCGCGGGCACGGTTTGCACCTTACTGGTTTCTGGTTGGACCACACATTCGTTCGTTGAGCGGAGCGTTTTCGTGCTGTGTTTTGAATCCGCTGTTACAATATTGCCGGACCCGAAAACTTCGCAGTTGAGGTGATGCGTGTGCGTCTGTCGCAAATGCTGTTCGTCAGTTTGAGGGAAATTCCTGCGGAAGCCGAACTGATTAGCCATCAGTTGCTTTTGCGAGCTTGCTTCATTCGCAAATTGGCGGCAGGTGTCTACACTTACTTGCCGCTTGCTTGGAGAAGTTTGCTCAAAATCATCAACATCGTCCGTGAGGAGATGAACCGAGCTGGTGCTCAAGAGGTTTTGATGCCTTTCATGCACCCTGCAGAGCTTTGGCAGGAGTCAGGGCGGTGGGACGAGTATGGGGATTTGCTGATGAAATTGAAGGACAGGCAGGGTCGTTGGTTCTGTCTCGGGC
>JANZZQ010000104.1 GCA_026419315.1 Armatimonadota bacterium
GTCTTGGGATGAATTTGCTCTAAAACTTTGTCAAGGGTTTTGAAAGGGCAGTCCAAGACGGGCTTCATGAACACTTGTCCCATAATGTTGACGACTGCTATGTGAACGGATTTGGTCTTAACGGGCAAAACGCACCAACCACATCCGGGCGCTTCGGGTGGGAAGTTTGCCGGGCGCAAAACCCTATTCTCGCGGGAGAGGAGCTGCATAGCCTCTTTTTGCTTCCAGACATGGTTTCCTGTAGTCAAGCAATCAACTCCCGCCTCCAACAATTCTCTTGCCGTCGCTTCAGTGATGCCGATGCCGCCCGCTGCGTTTTCGCCGTTGACGATAACGAAGTCAACTGAAAGTTCCTTGCGAAGAGTTGGTAGCCATTCCTTGACAGCGTGTCGTCCTGGCCGACCAACGACATCTCCGATGAACAAAATCCGAACTATCTCCGCCACTTTAGAAGACCCCTTTCTTCCAACTCGGTTTTTTAAACTGGCATGTCTGCATGGAGTTTGACAGTTCGACGGAGTGAGTGACTTGCTTTCAAACGCTGTGCAAAAATTTAACGGCACTTTCGGTGGAAAGCCACACTGAGGGAAAGGGGTGAAAAGGAGTTGACAGTTGTTGTGACTTGGCTCAAGGAACGAACTGTGGCTGAGCGATTGGTTATCTTGGGCGTCGCCAACTTGTTGCTTATCGTTTGTTCGCAGATTCGCATACCTTTGCCGTTCACGCCCGTTCCAATAACTGGACAAACCTTCGGAGTGTTATTGCTTGGTGCGCTTTTGGGCAGCCGCTACGGAACGGCGGTCGTCGCCGCATATGTGCTTGAAGGTGTTACCGGTTTGCCCGTTTTCGCCGGCTGGAAGGGCGGAATCGCTGTTTTGTTTGGTCCAACAGGTGGCTACATAGTTGGGTTCATTTTTGCAGCCTTCACCGTTGGTTGGCTGCTTGAGCGCGGTTGGGCTTGCCGTTTGCATCTAACTCTCGCAGCCTTGCTCACCGGCAATGCACTCATCTACGCTTTCGGACTCCCCTGGCTTGCATTCTTTGTTGGCTGGGATAAAGTGCTTCAACTTGGATTACTGCCATTCCTACCGGGCGATTTAGTGAAGTTAATGGCAGCGGCGTTTGTTGTCAAGGTTTTGTCTGGAGATAAGGCACGGTTCTAACCCGCCTTGATAAACCTCGGCGAGGTATGAAAACACACGCCTTACATGTGCCGTCGTAAAATTTCGTAGAGCACGATCCCCGTTGCAACTGCAGCGTTAAGCGACGACGCTTTGCCAATCATGGGGATAGTTACCAACAAATCCGACGATCGTTTGGCTTCCTCTGAAAGCCCTCTCGCCTCATTGCCAACTATGACCGCGACTTTATCGGCGAAGTTAGCTTTGAAAATGCTTATGCCGTCTTGAGGGACTGTCCCGACAATTTGAAACTCATTCGCTTTCAACCATTCAGCCGCTTCCTCAACCGAACTAACGGGTAGGACTGGGACATGTAGCAAACTTCCCGCGCTTGCCCGCACAGACTTGGGGGCATAAGGGTCTGCGGAGCCTTTCGTGTAAAGGACAGCCAAAGCGTTAACTGCGTCAGCGACACGGATTATCGCCCCGACATTGCTCGGGTCTTGCAAACTTTCAAGCACCACAACTCTCGCTACGCTCGGAACTTTCAACTGCTCAAGGCGCTCCCCTCGCAGCTGCCGAACTGCAGCCAGGATACCTTGAGGCGTTTCTGAGGGTGAAATTTCGTTGAGCAAGGCGGGAGGCATTAAAGCAACAGGAATTTGCCTTTGTTGAGCCTTAGCCATTATCGCTTTTCCCCGCTCCGTTTCCGCAAATTCCGGGGTTAAAACAACGGTCAAAATCGCCCAAACCTCGTCATCCAAAACTTCGGCGACGAAAGTTGCACCTTCAAGCAAAAACGCCCCGTGTTTTTTGCGGGTGTGAGGTTTCGTTAGGGCTTTCAGGAAGCGGTAGACATCGTTTTGGCGACTTGTGATGAGTCGCGAACTCATGGCGATTTCTCACCGCACAAATTGCACCGTTCAAATTGCCCCCGCTGCTTTCAACCGAGCCAATGCCCTTTCTTTCGCCCTTCTCGCCCTCTCCCTGTCAATAGTTGGGTCATGGAAATTGCGCAGCCTCTCAAGTGCCCTCTGGAGCGCCCTTTTCGCTCGTTCAACATCAATTTCTTCATCAAGTTCGGCTATGTCGCACAGGACGATAGCTTTGTTATCAGCAACTTCCATGAACCCGCCTGTAGTTGAGACCCGAACTTCTTCACCGTCAGCGAGTTTGATCGTGATGACCCCGATCCTCAAAGCAGCAATCATCGGCGCATGATGAGCCATCACGCCCAAACTTCCTTCCCACGCGGGAACAGTCAAAGAAACAACTTGGTCGGACGAAAACAAAACCCGTTGCGGCGTCACAATTTCAACGGAGAAAGTCCGAGCCATCTCCCATCACCTTGCACGAAATTTTGCCGCATTTAAAATCGGACGAAAACGAGCCAATTTAAGGGCGCACCCGCATAATCACTCCTCTTTGGCATAAACGAACAGTTCACCTGCGTGAAGGACATGGAAATGTTGGTCGCGTGCGTTGTGGTAAAGCCAATCGGCGAACCGGGCGAAGTTTTCGCTGTTGTGAGGGAACATGTCCCAATGGGTTGGGATGACCAACTTAACGCCCGAGTTCACTGCCAACTGTGCTGCTTCCCAAAATGTCAAGTTGCCGACGATGTTCCGTTTTTCTCGGTAGTAGTCGCGACCGTTGATGGGCAGGAACGCGATGTCGGGGGCAAACTCGCGAATGCGTTCTTCCATCCCATCGTAAAGGATTGTGTCGCCCGAGTGGTAAATTTTCACGCCGTTGAGGGTGATGCAGTAGCCCAAGTAGGAGGGGAACTCGGGTTTGCCATCAACTTCGTCAAAGCCGTAATGAGCTGACGGGATGGCGTAAAACTTCAGTGAGCCAAAGTCAAATTGCTGCCCAACGGGTGGGTGAATGATTCGCTCTTCAGGGACGCCGCATTCGCGCAAAACTTGATGGCAATTCAAAGGCGCAACGAATTTCGCTTTCGGCGACGCCTTCGCTATACCGCGAACTGCTGCGGGGTCAAGGTGGTCAATGTGGATGTGGGTGTGAAAAACGAAGTCGGCATGAGTGATTTCTTCGGGGCGGATGAGAATCGGCACAGCCCTTCTCCCTTCACCCGACAAGTAAGGGTCAATGTAGAGAATGAAGCCACCACCTTTAAGCACAACCCCTGTTTGCCCTAAGCCCCAAATGGCGACCATGTTTTCAGGCACCGAAAACCGCTCAACCCGTTCCTTTAAAGTCACGAACGAACACCTCCAGCTGAGAGATTTTTGTCAGCAGAAAGCCAAAGAAAAATCTGTCAACAGGCAGCGTTGAAGTCTTGCTCCTGACGGCAATTAACTAACCATCACCCACAAAGGGCAATGCTACGAATTTTCCTTCAAGTTACTCAAATTTTGCAACATCCCTTCGTGGCGTGGGCACAAATCGTAAGCGCCGTTGAGTTGAGCGTGCAGCATCTCTTCCTGCCAGTGAGCATTGTAGAGCCGACAATCCTTGTCATCGCAAAAGGCTTCGCCAAATAGAGCGTAAAAGACCGCTTGCAAGGCGTAACCTTTCGCAACCTCTGTCAAGCGTTTGTCGTTCGGCAGCAAGCATCGGTCTTTCAACTCGGCAGCCAACACGGGCGAAATCGCATCTAAGCCCATCGCCCGAAACTGCTCTCTCGCGATGTAAAACTCCCTCGGTTTCGCCGGCGCTTCAACTAAACCTGTCGTGGAAACGATGGCAGGATAGCCCAAAATCACTGTCCGCAAGTGATAGCGATGGTCGCTTTCGTCAAAGGTAGCCAAAAGTTGGTTGGTGAAAACGATGGGCAAACTCCGCCGGTTCATCTCGCTTCGGTCAAACAAACTTGCTAACAAATCCTGAACCATGAAGCCATCGTAAACTACGCCTTTCGCTTCACCCCGTTGTGCCAACCTTCGCCGCTCGTAAGCGATTTCGCCGTAAAGAGGTTCTCTCTCGGTCACAGGCTGATATGGGTCGTGAACCCTCGCTTTAGCGAAACCGATAGCAAGTCGTTGCAGCACAGTTTCTCTTTCGCTCAACCCATCCAATTTTTCGCGAACCAACTCGCCGTGTGCGGTTATTTCTGCTTTCGGCAACTTCTTTCGCAGGTAATCAGCAACTTCGTTCAGCCTGAAAGTAGGTGTAAATGGGTCATCGTAAAGGTCGCAACGAAAAGGCATTTTGACATACCTCCTCAGCGGCAAAAGGACGAGAGCAAGTTTTTGAAAAGCCATCCCTTCAAAGGTCGAACGGCTTCCAAACTAATCTGCGGCGGCAGCAAGCCCTATCGCAATGCCTGCAATTGCCAATGCCCACGCAAGGTCATGTTCAACTCGCTTGTATTCCCGTTCCTTTTGCAGCGGCAACGGCAACTTGGGCGCGTGTTGAGGGATAGAGGTGACACGAACTTCGTCACCTGCTCGGATTTGAATCCCCGGCTGAACTTTTGTCAATGCAACCAAACTGCTTCCGATGTCAACTTCAACAACCTGTCCTGTAGCGACTGGGTTGCCTTGCTTTAAAATCACAACCTCTGACCCAACCTTGAGCCCGCTCGTCATGTCCAAACTGATTCTCACGGTTCGCTCGTAGAGTTG
>JANZZQ010000105.1 GCA_026419315.1 Armatimonadota bacterium
GTATGAATCTGACCGGTGGACGCCAACGACTTTCAACACACGGGTTTTCGTCTACAGTTTAGGCGATAGCGTTTCGTCAATGAGGAGCGTTTTCCCGTCCTCACCGTCAAGGAGTTCAGGTGCGGGTGGGGGAAGCAGCGGTTTCGGAGTTGGCGGTTTCTCTGGAGGCGGTTTCGGTGGCGGCGGTGGGGGAGGGTGGTGGAAGGGAAAAGCTTTGCAGAACAAGCCTTTTAGCAAGTTGCCCCCCAGTTAATCGCTAAGGGAGGGTGAAGGTGTTGTGGCGAATTTGCAGGGGTGGTTGATGGAAACGCAAAAATGGTGGCAAGGATTAACACTTCCTCAGTGTGAGGCATTCAGCCTCGCTGCAGCGTTCGTTGGCACTGTGTCGTCGGAAAAATTGGCAGAGCAATTGTCAAGCCGTTGGCTAAAGGTTTCGGCTTGGATGAAATTTTGAGATTGCCTTGGTCTCAAACTTCTTCAAAGGTCGCTAAGACCCCGTCGGATGCAGTTGGCTACCTTTGCGTTGCGACTGTTTGGGCTGCTGTCATTTGGTGGCTTTCGGTTCGGCATCAATTGACAGGTATTGCCAACGCAACTCGCTTTGCCACTGGACGATTGTGGATGCTGGCAGTTATGTTGGGTCTGTCAATCGGGTTAAGTAACCGGCTTGTCAAGTTGTTGACTGACTTTTTGAAAAGCCAATCTGTGCAGGAGTTGGCGGAAAAGTTGGCACTGCAAACGCGAGGACAGTTCTCGGACTTCATTGTCCGTGCCTTTTCGTTTATCGTCCACGGTTTTGTGTTTTTGTTTGTCCTGATGATTGCAAACGAAATTTTCGGGATGGTAGCAACGGCGAGTGCAATTAGGGCGATTTGGGATTTGAGTTTGAGGCTAATCATCGCCGCAATCGCTGCCTTCATTCTCGCTCCACTCCGTGAATACATCCCCGACCTTTGGGCAGGTTGGATGCTGAAGTTGCACAATGTCCAACAAGTCACCCTTGATGGAGAGTTGATGCAATTGCGGAAAATAGGCGTGCTTGCCAGTGAGTTGAGTTCTGGCAAATCTGAAGTCGTGAAGCCGAACCGAGAAATCCTTGAAAGGGTTTTTGAGGCGCTCGGAAGAAGCGACTTTCCGCAAAATAGAAATTTCAACGAATGAATTCGGCGCCCGTTAATTCGTCACCAACCACTGGCTTAAGCCATTGGCACGGACAATTAAGCGTCAACAACCTTTAGGCAACGGTTGGTGCAAACATTGGCGCCCTACCCGCCGAAAATTGTTAGCCCAACCCTCAACGCGAATTTTTGTCAAGGGTTGGGCTTCGCTTTCCGCAAACGGTTTTCTCACCCTACGCTTGCCTAAACTGTTTCGTCGGGCAAAGGCTGGTTTGAAACGGGTGGGATTTCCTCGTCGCTGACTTCCATCCCTGCCGCTCTTGCTTGCCTAAGCAGTTCGCCCGGGTCAGGGATGGGAGAGTAGCGATGGTCAAAGTATGTGATGTTCAAGTGATGGACGATTCGGTTGTAAGCGTCGGCGAGGCTGGGAGTTGGGACATTGTAGAGCAGGGCGATTTGTTCCAGCGGCTCATCAATGAGTGCCATTTTGTCAATGATTCTGTGAACTGCTGCTGCCCAAACGCTTTGGTCGTGGGCAGCCAATTCACCCTCTTTCCTGAAATCGCGCCAAAGCCTAACGGCTCTCACAATAGATGTCAAGGGGTAGTATTCTTGCTGCATCGTTCCGATCAAAACCTGTTCCACTCCGTCCAAAGCGGCGTTGGGCGAGATTTGCAAACCGTAAGATGTCAAGTAGACGCTGACAGACAAGTCGCTTTGAGGGTCTGGGCGATCGCTGAGGTAATGGACTGCTTCCAAGTGCCAAGGTGAGATTTCGGAAATTTTCCAAACGCCATTTTGTTGACGCACCTTGAAGACAACATAACCGATAGGTTCTCTGGTGTCTTGAGTGACCTGCTCCCCTTCAAGCCACACGCTGTCTCCCAAAACCAAGGCGCGAGTTAAGCGCACGATGCACGGACCCCGCAAAGCGGCAGATGCAGCATACAACGCAGGTTCCCCAAAGAGTTCGTAAAGGAGCGCGGCATCGCTTTGGGGCTCTAAGACGGAGGTGAGTGCTGTTTCGTTTTCTTCCATCAATGCGTCAAAGAACGCCCACACTACATCTACTGCTTCTTTCGGAACTGACATGACTAAATCGCTCCTTCCGCCGCCAAAGCGGCAAGACATTCCGGACGGGATGCGAAAGTTGCTTCCCGTTTCGGTTGACTTCATTGTGGCACTACGCAAAGTGAAACGCAACACTTTCCGGCTGTCAACGATGTTAAAGGATGCGCTAAGATTTTGCTGCCGGTGATTGTGAAGACGAAACAAGAGAGAAGGGGGCGACTTGAATGACGAAGCTGTTTGAAGCCCTTTGGGAGACCGACCCGGAAATTTTTGAGGCTATCCTTGCTGACCTTGAGCGGCAGAACATTTTCCTGAACTTGATCGCCAGCGAAAATTACACGAGCCCGGCAGTTTTGGCGGCGTTGGCGAGCCCTATGCAAAACAAGTATGCCGAGGGTTACCCCGGACGGCGGTATTACGGCGGTTGTGATTTCGTCGATATCGCTGAGAAATTGGCCATTGAACGGGCAAAACAACTTTTCGGTGCTGACCACGCTAATGTTCAACCCCATGCAGGAGTTCAGGCGAATATGGCTGTTTACTTCGCCTGCCTGCAACCTGGGGATGTAGTTCTTAGTCCCGCCTTGGCTCACGGTGGACATTTGTCACATGGTGCCCCGGTGACTGCATCAGGGAAGTTGTATCGTCCGGTCCAGTATGGAGTGAGGAAGGACACCGAAACCATTGACTTTGACCAAGTTTGGCAACTCGCGAAAGAACACAAGCCGAAACTCATCATTTGCGGTTATTCTGCATATTCGCGCACAGTTGAGTTTGACAAGTTTAGGGAAATCGCTGACGAAGTTGGCGCGCTTTTGATGGCTGACATCGCTCACATCGCCGGTTTGGTAGCTGCAGGCGCTCACCCATCGCCTGTCCCTTACTCCGATTTCGTCACCACAACAACCCACAAAACCTTGAGGGGTCCAAGGGGTGCTCTGATTTTGTGCAAGTCGGAGTGGGCTCAGGCCATTGACAAAGCTGTTTTCCCAGGAACTCAAGGTGGTCCGTTCATGCATGTCATCGCAGCAAAAGCTGTCTGCTTCAAAGAGGCAATGAGCGAGGAGTTTAAGAGGGACCAATTCCAAACCGTTGCCAACGCAAAAACGCTTGCTGAGGAGTTGCAGCGGCAAGGTTTCCGAATCGTTTCGGGTGGCACCGACAATCATTTGATGCTCGTTGACCTTCGCCCGTTTAACCCAGACTTGACAGGTGCGGATGCTGAGAAATTGCTTCAGCGTGCCCACATAATTGTCAACAAGAACGCAATTCCCTTTGATGATCGACCCCCGATGAAGGCTTCGGGCATCCGCATTGGGACTCCAGCTTGCACTACTCGCGGGATGAGGGAAGACGAAATGAGGCAAATTGGTCGCTGGATTGCACAAGTGCTTCGTGACCCAACGGATGAAACGATTGAGCGGGTCAAAAACGAGGTCATAGAAATGTGTCAACAATTTCCCGTTTACGCCGATTTGTGGGAGACGATGAAAAATTTGCGACTCGGTGCACCTGTGGCAGGTTCATGAGACTTCCCCCTGCAATTCGGGTTGACCTAAGTTTTTCTGCTGACAGGGTTCAAAAATCTCCCTCGTGTTTGAGGGGAGGGTAAAGGGAGATGGTTCGGAAGGCGGTAGTCTTGGCTGCAGGTTTATCAACCAGAACTTACCCATTGACCGTGCGGAAGCCCAAACCCCTGCTGAAGTTGGCGAACGAGCCGAACTTAAGCCACCTCATTCGCGGGCTAAAAAACGCCGGGATAGAACATGTTATCCTCGTCGTGGGTTTTGAACGGCAGCAAATTGAAAGGTGGTTTGCAAACTCCTTTGAGGGTGTCCGCATTGACTACGCCCTGCAAGAACAAGCCCTCGGAACCGGTCACGCTGTCTTGAGGGCGGAAGCTTTTGTCAAGGGAGAGCCGTTCATGGTCATCAACGGTGACGATTTGTTGCTTCCCGATGCTTTAGGGGAAGGGGCGAAAACTGTCCCGTCGCTCATAGTCGCTTGGCATCACCAACCTCAAAGGTTCGGCGTAGTTGATGTTGCTAACGGTTATGTTCACAGAATTCGCGAAAAGCCCAAAGAAGCACCGCCAAAAGCATTGGTGAGCACCGGCGCTTGGACTTTACCTGCGGAGGCGATGGACTGGCTGAAAGAAGTTCCACCGGCGGAAGACGGTGAAATTCGACTTCCGGATATTATGCCCAATTTGGTGCAAGTGGGGTTGAAAGCGGTTGTGACCGAAGACGGGTGGATGCCGGTAACTTACCCCTGGGATGTCTTGCTCGCAACCCAACATTTGCTCAAACTGTGGGGGACAAACCGAGTTGGCAACTTGTTGCCGCCACCCCAAGTTTTGGAGAAGTCGGCATTAAGGCTGCCGGCATATACGGTTTCGGTTTGTATGTTGCGGTTGTTGTTGTTGCGGGCGCGGTCAATACGGCTTTCTTCATAATGTTGCACTGCAAGAGTGAAACGGGCTTCGTCCCATAG
>JANZZQ010000106.1 GCA_026419315.1 Armatimonadota bacterium
AGAGACAGGTGCGACGGTTGTGACATAGAAGTGCTTGATGTCTTGACACCCTTCTTTGATGTTGAAAGGTTCGGAATCAAACTCGTTGGGTCGCCACGCCACGCCGATGTCTTGCTCGTTTCCGGTCCAGTCACCCGGACAATGGAGGAACCACTAAAGCGCCTGTATGAAGCAGTGCCCGACCCCAAAGTCGTCGTTGCAATCGGCGCTTGCGCTGTGGGCGGTGGGATTTGGTTTGACACTTACAATGTCGTCGGAGGCGTTGACAAAGTTATTCCCGTTGACATCTACATCCCTGGCTGCCCGCCCAAACCAGAAGCCATAATTTACGGTGTGGCTTTGGCTCTTGGCTTGGTGCCGAAGAAAATCGAACGGGTAGAGGAAAGGCAGGAAACTCCAGAAGAGTTGGCCCAAATTTTCACCGCCGTTGAAGAGAGCAAAACCGCCAAAGCGAGATAAACTCAAGTTGAAGGGCAACGCTCTTTGTGAACCGGAAATCTCGGCAAGTAAAGCGCTGTTTAGGGCCGCATCGGGTCCCGATTTTCTGAAATTTCGAATTTCCCGTTCCCGCAAGAGAAAGCATCGCAGATAGGACGAGATTAGGTCTTGGAGCGAGGTTTCTGCGGATTGAAGAAAGCCGTGGCGGAGAAGGTGATGGTAGATGGCAGCGAAAATTCTGGTCGTTGAAGATGACCGCGACATGGCTGAAGCAATCAAATTGACCCTTGAAAACGCTGGCTATCAAGTTGTCAACGCCTACGACCCAGACGAAGCATGGCAAAAAGTCAATGCAGAAAAGCCCGACCTAATTGTGCTGGACATCATGATGCCCACAGGGACCGAAGGCTTCCAGTTTGTTTGGAAACTTCGTTCGCCCCAAACCGATGAGTCCATCCGCAACGTCCCAGTCGTTGTCGTGACCTCACTGCATGCCACAACGGAACTCCGTTTTTACCCAGACCAATACGACGCCTCTTATGGACCAGGCGATTTCCTGCCGGTTCAAGAGTTCCTTGACAAACCCATTGACCCGGTGAAACTCGTGGAAGCGGTTAAAAGGGTTTTGAGGCAGAAGCAATAAATCCAAACGGTGCTCGCTTGAACCCGCCTTCTCACAATGGGCTCAAAGCGAGCGGAGAATGTCGTCAAAAAATGCAATGCTGGACAAAAAACGAAGGGTAGGTCATAACGCTTGTGCGTTAGCGCTTGAATGCAGGGAAACCGAATGGTGAGTGATCGCGATGACGAGCCACGTGGCTTTACTTGACACAAAGCCTTTTTGGGAGTTTGATTACGGTCCTACCCATCCGCTCAAAATGTGGCGGCTCAAGTTAACTCAAGAGTTGCAACGGAGTTTGGGTTTGTTGGAGCAGGTTGAACTTGTGGAACCGCGAATGGCAACTGAAGAAGAAGTCACCTCGTTTCACGAACCCGATTACCTTGAAGCCTTAGCCGGCGCCGATGATGGGATTTGGTCACCGGGGCTCACCCGCTACGGGTTGGGGACTCCCGATTGCCCGGTGATGAGAGGTGTTTACACCGCATCAATGCTTGCCGCCGGTGCTTCCGCTTTGGCTGCGGAGTTGGTGATTGAAGGCAAAGCGAAAATCGCTTTCAACATGGCAGGCGGTCTCCACCACGCAATGCCGAGTTTCGCCTGGGGTTTCTGCTACATCAACGACCCGGTGGTCGCCATCAACAAATTGCTCCAAAAATTTGAGCGAGTTGCCTACATTGACATTGATGCCCATCACGGTGACGGCGTCCAATTCGCCTTCTATCGCAACCACAAAGTCTTGACAGTTAGTTTACACGAGAACGGAAGGTATTTGTTTCCGGGCACGGGTTTTGAGACCGAGATGGGTGAAGGCGAAGGTTTCGGGTTCGCCTTGAACATCCCGTTCATGCCGTATGCTGGCGATGATGTTTACCTTCGCGCCCTTGACGAAGTTGTTTTGCCTGCCCTTGAAAATTTCAAGCCACAAGCCATCGTCACTCAACTTGGCACCGATGCACTGAGCG
The DNA here is from genome assembly GCA_026419315.1 of Armatimonadota bacterium. GTDB lineage: Bacteria > Armatimonadota > Fervidibacteria > Fervidibacterales > Fervidibacteraceae > Fervidibacter. The sequence goes on from JANZZQ010000106.1 coordinate 2,023, forward strand.
GTGACCCAATCACCCATTGGAACTTGACAACACACAGTTATCTGCGGGCAATCCAATCTTTCAAAGAAATGAACTTGCCCTGGGTGGCTTTAGGTGGAGGTGGCTACAACATCTCAAATGTTTGCCGAGGATGGACTTTAGCGCTGGCAATTATGCTTGACACCGATTTGCCAAACGAGGTCCCTGAGGAGTGGCAATCCCTTGCTCGAAAATACGGTGTTAACCTTGACGGTTTGAAGGACCCAGAACCGACAAGTTCAACACCAGTGGTCAAAGCGGACACGGAACGGGTTATCAAATGGCTAAAACGAAACCACCCTTTGCTTCGGTGAATTAACCTTCAGCGCGGAAGAAGTTTGAGCAGCGACTGGAGAGCAGGATTTCGCTTCAGGGCTTCTACGAAAGCCTTGCGCGCTTCCTCACGAATGAGAGGTTCTGATTTCTCCAAATCAACCCGCCACAGGATTAATCGGTCGCGAACCAAAACAAAAGGCAAATTCACGTTGCCACTCAAGTTCAAATTGAAGTTCCCAACTACCACCCGTGAGAACTTGACGGAAATTCGCGCAATCTTTTGCCCTTGCTGGTCTTCAATGCCTGCAAGTTGGGCGCTCATGTCAGGCAGCATGTTGGCGACATTGAGCAAACCAGAAACCCGCTCTTGGTCTTTCGGCAGCACGAGTTTCTTCATCATCTCGCTGTTGCGTTGAGCCAAGGCATCAGCCCACTTTTGAGCAACCTGGTGCGGCGAGTTCATGAAGGCAATGACCCCAAACACAACAGCAGCGGCAACAAAAATCAAACCCAAAAATGACGCAACAGCCTTACCTTGCCTCATTTCACCATCCCTCTCTCCGCAAAATGTCAAATCGCAATAGAATGTTGCCTCACATTAACTTAACTCGTAAAGGCTTTAACGAAGTGCGGGGGTGGGTGACTGCGAAAAGGGGAATCCCATCCGCCACGATATATAGCGGGCGCGATTTTTTTCGCATCGGCTCTTTTAAAAGCCCGAAAGTTAAGGTGAAAAACTCGGGCACGCCCGCCCACTTTTGCCAAAGGTTTGCCAAAAAAGAAGCGAAGTTTGAAAGCACCGAACCCGTAGCGTTCAAAAGCGATTGAGTTCAGGGAGAAAGGTGGAAGTTGGTGGCAATGAAGAGCGAAAATGGGCGGGAGATGGTTGACAGGAAAGCGCTTGAGATGGAGTTTGGGAAGGAGTGGGTGAAGAGATTTTTGAAGCGAACCAAACCTTGCGTTAGGCTGTTTTGGAAAAAGGTTGAATGATGAGCAGGCGCGCCGAAGCACCTTCCCTGCGCTTTCGTTCCAGCAGAAGTTAACTTCCGCCCACGCCAACACGGTTCCCAAACATTTACTCTTGCGCTTCCGTTAATCCGCCGCCGTTCATATCCAATCCCTCAATTTCGCAAACCAACCCTTCAAACTTTCACACCCTGCGCAATTTTCCTTGCCATCAGGCGGGCTTTGTTGCCTCAGGATGCTCCCAACTTCAACAACCATTTCCTCAACTTCACTGAGCGACCAACCTTCAACAAACTTAACAGCGCAATCAAAATGGAGAACGAACCTTTCGGCGTTGATTTCCGCCAACTTATCGGGTTTATTTGCGTATCTTTGCGGTTGAAGGTAAATGAGAGCCAACTTGCTCACCTTGTGACCGTTCTTTTCGGCAAGGTAAGCGTAAGCCTTCAATTGGGCTTCGTAGAGGGGGAAAAGTGCTTTTTGGTTTTCACTCAGTTGAGCGGTTTTGTAGTCAGCGATGAAAAGCGAACCGTCGGAAAGTTTCCAAAGCGCATCGGGCTCCCCCACAAGTTCAACTTCTCCGACCTCCACACGCCACCTTTTGGGTTTGAGGATTTCAACAACTTCAATTTTGCCGAGATGGTGACTGAGCCATTCTGGCAGTTTCCTTGTTTGTGCGAAAGTTGAGTTCACAACCTGTTTGGCGTAAGCGTCAAGGGTGGAAACGATGCCGGGCATGTGTGAACTGAAAGGATGGTCACCGGTTAAAGGGAAGCGGGCAGTGAACCAAAAGCACCTTGGACAAAAATTCTCCATTCTGGTGCGCCCCAAATCCCTTGCGTTGACAGTGATACTACTCCGCATTCAATGCACCCCTCCTGAAAGTCGCTTGCACTCACAATCTTGCCTAACCGAAAAATGAAGAAACGCTAATTCATTCCCATCTCCAGCGCCTCTCTCACTTCGCTGACACACTTCATCGGGTTGCGGGCAACTTCTGTGCCGATGAAACGAAGAACTCGGTAACCGTTGCGCTGAAGCCAGCGGTCAATTTGAGCATCGTGAAGTCGGCGCGACAGAGCCGAGTGAAACGCCAAACCGTCCACATAAACGAGCAACTTTTGCTCAGGATAAGCAAAATCGGCTATGGTCACAACATTACCTTGCTCGTCGCAAATTGGAAACTGCTTTTCAGGTTCGGGCAAGTTTGCTTCCCTTATCGCTTTCAACAATTTCAGTTCCATCGGCGATTGGCAACCTTCCTTGCGTGCTTCGTCCCATTCCTGACCTTGCATTAGCGGGATTTGAGCGCCGCCTTTCCGAACCTCGGATTCTGCTGTCGCTTTGAGCCAAGGAATTACTAAGCGCCAATCAAGCAAGTGG
>JANZZQ010000107.1 GCA_026419315.1 Armatimonadota bacterium
CATCGTTTCCGTTCAATCCCTTCGCGGTCGCGGTGTGATTGCGAACTTGGTTTTGACCGCACCCGCTCATGTCAAAGCGGAAATTCGGACTTTAACCGGGCGAACGGTTCATGTCTTGACGGAAACTTTTGTCACGAGATTGCCTTCCTTCACTGTCTTCTGGGACGGGCGTGACCGTTCAGGAGCTCCCTTGCCTCGCGGAGCTTACCTGCTCTTCGTTAACGCGAGGGACGAACTCGGTCGCGAACAACAAGCAATTCGGACGGTGATGGTCAAATGAAGAGAAAAGGGGTAAGGGGAAAGGGGCAAGTCAAAACGGCTACAATTGCACCCTTAAGTGCTTGCATGTTTGTAGTTCGCTCTCTACTTCAAAGTTTGTCGGTGCTTTGTATCCATGCCACTGGCTTTAGCCGGTGGTTGATGGCGAATTTGCAAGCGCCGAATTCATTCGGCGAAAAAATTCCGCCGTCTAAAGACGGCGATCAAAAATTCGTCAGCGAATATGGGCAAAAGCCCATAACATGGTTGGGAAAATGGTCACCAACAAACTTTGTGGTAAAGAGCGTTGTAGTTTTCTCCTCGCTGCTTTCCCTGTTTGGATGCGGCGGTCTGGAATTGCCAAGGCTTGTTGTTCCGACAGTGCAGGTTAGCGGAACGGTTTTTGAGGCTGGATTTCTTGAAGATAAACCAATCGCAAACGCTTGGGTTGTGATAAACGGCAGCGCTCCAGCATACACTGACAGTTCCGGTCGGTTCACCGTTAACGTTCCCATCACCAGCACCGGTAACCAGACAATTTTGGTTGCCATCAGCGTCGCTAAACACGGTTATCTGGCTCGCCTGATTGAAGACAGACAAATCAACACTGGCTCGTCAACGGAACTTGACCCAATCTACCTTGTGCCGAGCCCGAACACAAGCAGCCTTAAGGGTAGGGTAGTGGACAAAACTACAGGGCGCGGTGTTCCCAACGCCGAAGTAATACTTCAAGGCGATTTAACGCTTCGCGTTCGCACCGCCGCAGATGGAAGTTTCCTGCTCAGCGGCATAATGCCGGAGAGCGGAGAAGTTACCGTTCAAGCACGCCACCCCGATTTCCTGACAGTTTTTGATTTGCAAACTGGCAGGAACTTCCAACCCGTTATCATCCGCAAAGGTGACGAAAAAGTCAATACCGTCATCCTTGAACTCTATCCCCTTGGCACTCCGGCGAGAATTTCTGGAAGAGTTGTCAATAGCGAGACTTCCGAACCGGTGCCCAATGCGACAGTAACCTTGGGCAATAAAAGGGCAGTAACCGATGAAAACGGCGACTTTAGTATTCCTGATGCTCCGACGGGTTTTCAAACGCTTAGAGTTGAGCACCCGCAGTTTTTGACCTTCAGCGAAACTTTGCTTATAAACGGTGACCCCTTGCACATCTTCCTGTTAGTTCCTGGAACTTTACCTTCACTGCCTTTCACAATCGCCGGCAAAGTTACCCTTCAAGGCGAAACGAACCACAGCGGCGTCAGAGTTGAAGCGAGGCGGAAAGTTGATGGCGTGGTCGTTGATGTCGCCACCACGACAATTGACGGCAGCTATTCCCTTTGGGTTCCTCCCGGGACATACTTGGTCAGGGCGAGCATTGATGGCTTCGTCGGTGCTGAGCGGGAAGTCGTCGTTCGCAAAGGCGTCGCCGTCACAAATGTTGACTTCACTTTGGTTCGTTTGGAGGGTTCACAATGATGCGTTGGGGTCCGCTCGCTTTGATGATTCTCACAAGCGTGTTGCTTTTGGGTTGTGGTGGCGGCGATAAAGAAACTTCAGGCATTTTCGGACAAGTCGTGAGCAAAGGAACGAGGCAACCTATCGCCAATGCGACGGTTTTGTTACTGCAGGACGGTAACGAAATTGCTTCGGTTCAAACCGACGGTAGCGGCAAATTCGCTTTCCTAAACCTTGAAGTTGGAACTTACTTGCTCTTAGTTTCCGCTGACGGTTATTGGGGTGCACAAGTTCAGGTAACATTGGCACAGGGACAGCGGCTTTCGGTCACCATAGAGATGATTTCGGTGCAGGATGGACCGCCATCCGATGTCCCAATTGCAGATTGACGCGCAAAATGGCACAATTTCATCGGTGCCGAAAAGGAGGCGAGTTTCAATGAACTTGTTGAGAGTTTTGATGCTCAGTCTTTCAATCGCTATCGCTGCAATGTTGCTTGGATGCGGCGGTGGCGGAGGTGGAGGAATACAACCACCAGGTGGGGGAGAACCGACTCCAGGCACTCCTGGCACTGGTGGAGGCGGAACGCCACCAAGCCCGCCGCCCGGCGGGACAGGAGGGGGAACGATACTTCAACCACCACCACCGCCAACTTTCGATTGAGCCGTCGGGAGTGGTTTAAAACATGCACAAAAAATGGTTGGCGGTCTTAATAGCGTTTGGTGTCTTATTTGCCGCTCCATTTGCCCTTTGGCTTCGGAGCGACAAAAAAACTGACAAAGAACCCAAGGTCAGGTTGCAAAAACCTGAACCTCAATTGAAGCCGGGCATGACTTTGGAGGGCGTTGAGGGGTTCGTTTTGCGCAATGAGGGTCGCAAAACTTGGGAACTGTTCGTTGACATAATCACCCTTGATAGAAACCAAACTCAAGCAACCGCTCAGGGAATCCGCAAAGCCATTTACTACGACGAAGAGGGTAAGCCCCTTTTGTGGTTTTCTGCGCAAAATCTCGTCTACAATTCCAATTCCGGCGAGGTGACTTTAGCAGGCAACATCCAAGTTGAGGCTCGGCTGCCCAAAGGCAGGATGTTGGTCGGCAAAGCCAAGCAAGCGATTTGGCACGAGCGGAAAAAGATTTTGGAAATTTGGGACGGTCAAGGGCAAGTCGGTGAAATTCGTTTCCTCGTCCGGAGAATTCGCTACAATCCTGAAACGACAGTTCTTGAAGCCTTTGAGCAAGTTGTCGTGTTCACACCTAAGGCTCGGCTTGTTTGTCCGATGGTGCGAACTAACTTGACGACCCGTTACCTTATCGCTTTGCCGCCTGTTCGGTTAACGGTCCTCGCCGAGAAAACACTCGCACCTTTCCTGCCAGTCGCTTTTCGCAAAGTTGCACAAAATGGTAAGCAGCAAAAAGCCGAGAAGGAAAAGAAGGAGCGTCCGGTCAACTTTCGCACCGACAAGTCAGCCATTCGCAAACCCCCACGATGGTTTTTTGAGGATGTGGTCATAACTGAAGAAAACGAGGACTACAGCATCACCGCGAAGCGGGCGGTTTACGACGAAGATACTGACAAGGTAGAAATCCCGGAAGGCATCCGATTTGAAGACCCAGAAGCCATCGCAACTGCTCCCAAAGGAGAAGTTGACAACAAACAAAAGGTGGCTGTTTTCTTCGGCCCAGTTGAGGTCATAATCAAGCCCAAAAAGGAGCCTGAAAAGCCCAAAGCGGAGCGGAGCGACACCAAGCCTCCCGAACAACCTGAAAACCAGGGAGAGGGAAAGCAGGAGAAGTTGAGGGAACGACTCCGCAGGGAAGGCGGGAAGATAGTTTGTGACAGGGCTGAATACTACTACCGTGAACGGCGAGTCGTTGCGATAGGAAATGTCAAGTTTGAGCAGGAGGGGCGATACAGCGGCAGAGCGGACAAAGTTACCTACATGACCCGTGAGGAAATTTTGACGGTTGAAGGCAATGTGGTTGTAAGAGACCTTAGGAAAGGGCACGAGATTGAATGCCCCAAGGTCGTCATCAACCTTCAAACAGACGAAATCGAGATCAGCCCACCTGTTAAAGGGCGATTGATCGTGCGAGAGGAAGAGGAAGAACAAAAGCCTCAGCGGGAGGAAAGAGGGAAGGAGCAAAAGTAGTCGGAAGGAAAAAACTGCGCCCGCAAAGCATTTTGAAATTTTGCCTCAGAGAACGCAAACGTTAGTGGATGGGGGGATCCCGTTTGCGTTATCGGTGGAGGCTGCGACCGAGATGGAGGCTAATTCGGTGGCAAAGCGGTTGGGCTGTCCTGATCGCTCTCCCTCAAATCGCACAAAAAGTTCGCTGCACGCGAACCTCAATGGGCGTCAAGGTCAACAGTGAATTCTGTCTGTTGCCGATGAGCCAAAACGGAGACCAGTGGCATCCAGTCGCTCAACTGAAGGGGCAATTGCAAGTCAGTTTGCCTTTGCCCGCAAATTGGCAATTCTCGGGCTCGCCAAAGACCGTCCATTTCCGAGGTCGCAAGTGGTTGCTTTTGCCAGTTTCCTTCAGGTCGTGAAAAAGTGCGTTCAGTTTAGGCATTTGCCCTCACAACTGCTTGCGACTACTTGCTTGTGAACTTTGACCTCCAGTAATCCAGCATATCGTGAAGGGTTTGTTCGTAAGGGATTTGAGGCATCCATCCTGTTTGCTCTCTAAACTTCGTGCTGTCGCCAACCAAAACGGGAACATCCGACGGACGCATCTTCGCCGGGTCTTGACGGATTTCAACATTGACCTTCACCATGCTCAAAAGCATGTCAAGGACTTCTTTTATGCTCCAAGCCTTGCCGGTGCAAATGTTGTAAACCTCACCGGGCTCTCCTCTTTCCAGGGCAAGCCAATACGCACGCACAACATCTCGGACCTGTCTCTTATAC
>JANZZQ010000108.1 GCA_026419315.1 Armatimonadota bacterium
CGGCTTGATAGGGCGTGTAGGCAGTATAGAACTCGTTGCGGCTAACAATATGCTGAACGGCTGGCGGAACATAATGGTCGTATATGCCAGCGCCGAGGAACGGGACAAGGGACGGGGTTTGCAGGACAGATTCATCTTGAAGTTCGCCAAGTGGTATGTTTTTGGCAGCGAGAGAATGAAGGTAGCGTATGATTTCAAGTTCGCTTAGTGCTGGTGGCAAGTTGAGCGTGGCTTTCTCCCGCAATTCGGGAGGGATGTCGGAAAACAAATCCTCAATGCTTCTTGCTCCGATGGCTCTTAGCATTTCCTCTCGGTCTTCGTCTGTGTTAGGCAGATACGGGTAATTGCGCCTTCCGCTCATACTCGCCCCTCCTGCTCTAACATTCGCCGATACTGCTCGGCGCTCATCAAAGTCTTAAGTTCATCGGGGTTGCTTATCTCAACGACGACAAGCCAACCTTCACCGTAAGGGTCATTGTTGACAATTTCGGGGTGGTCAATAGCGCTTTGGTTGACGGCGACGACTGTGCCTGAAACTGGGGCGAAAAGTTCTTCATCGGCTTTGACCGACTCAACAATACCGAAAGGTTGACCTGCTTCAATGCTGTCACCGACTTTCGGCAACTCAAGGTAAGTGACATCACCCAATTCACTTTGTGCGTAATCGGTGAGGCCGATGACAGCGCGGTTGCCCTCCAAGCGAACCCACTCGTGGGTGGGCGAGTAGAAGAGCCCTTCGGGAAAATTCAACTGCTCCAATCCAATCCCCTCCTTTTCAGTTCACCTTAAGAATTTTTCCAATCCAGCGTGCAGAATTTGGTCAGGCAATCTTTGACGGTTTAACGGTGCTGCGCCGCTGGTCAACCTAACCAACTTCATCTGTTCTGCGCCCACTTGAAGTTAACGCTAAATTTTTGCCATTAACCACTTTCTCGCCTCGTCTCCATAGCTGTCAAGGGAGTGACGGCACGGACAGTCGGGAAAGTCAAAGTTTGCAATGACACTTTCAAAGATTTGGGCGATTACGGGGATTTTCTGCTGCATCATTGCCTCAACTTCTGCGTGGGTGAGAGGTTGCGAAGACAAACCGGCTCCCCAGTTGGTTACAACGGCAAGGACAGAATAGCAAATTTCAGCCTCTCGGAACAAAACCGCTTCTGTGCCAGCGGTCATCCCAGCGACATCGCCACCGAGTTTTGCCAGCACTTTGACTTCAAAGGCGGTTTCATATCTCGGACCTTCACCGCAAACATAACAACCGCCGTTGACAACTTGAGCTCCCAAACTCTCCGCCGCTTGAAGCAAACTTTGCCTTAAGTTTGGGCAGAAAGGTTGTGTGACATCAATGTGGACGACGGGAGCGTCGTTGCCTTCAAATAAAGTCAAAGGGCGCTGCTTCGTCCAATCAAGCAACTGGTCGGGGATAAGCAAAGTTCCCGGGGGCAAATCTTGCTTCAAAGTTCCCGTCGCTGCAGTTGCCAGAACCGCAGTAACTCCCAGTTGTTTCATCGCCAAGACATTTGCTCGGTAGTTGATTTTGTGCGGCGGTAACCTGTGACCTTCCCCGTGCCGCAAAAGGAAGACAACTTCTCGGTCCGCTAACCTACCTAAGAGGCAAACAGCCTCGCCGAAACGGGTCTTGACAGTGATTTTTCGAGATTCCTTCATCGGCAAAGCGGAGGCAAACCCTGAACCGCCGATAACTCCAAAGCGCACTTTATCACCACCACCATCCAAGTCGTTTGCAAAGTTCTCGGTAGGCGTAGTCCATCAAGTCCCTCAACTTGGATACATCTTCGCAATTATACTCCAGCAATCGGTCCAAGGCTTTTTGCTCGCCCCGCAGGTATGCTTCCCAAAGCACAACCGCATCGATGCCGGTCATTCCGCGAACTTCTTCCTTCCTGAAGAAGCCCAGTCGTTCCTCAATCGCTTTTTGGCTGCCCCGAATCCCCAATCGTTTGAGCAGTTCTTGGACATCCAGGTGGACGGGTGGAAGAAGCAGGGACGGAAACACTCGCCTCAGGAAGGGGATGTCAAAATCTGAGCCGTTGAAGGTGATGAGGATTGAAAAGCGGCGCAAAACTTCAGGGACTTGGTCTAAGTTGATTCCGTCGACGAACGGTTCATACCGGTCGTTGTGATACAACCCAACGACGGTCACTTTGTCCTTGGCACCCAAACCCGTTGTTTCGATGTCAAGGCAAACTGCTTGGGAGCGGAAAGCTCCGTAAAGCCGCCAGTGTTCCGAAGGCGGAAGCAGATGAGCGAAGAACTTGACATTGCCCTTCGCCAATTGGGTTATGGACTGTTGAACGAGCGCCAACCAATCGGGTCGGACCGGGAAGGGCAATGAACCGTCCTGGTATCGACCCAAGAAGTCCTGCCAAGAAAGCACGCCTGCTTCCCAAAGTTTTTGCTCAATTTCCCTCGTCGCTCCAGGCAAGTGCAAGAAAGTCGCTTCCAACATCTCCTTCACCCTCTTCTGCAAACGACGGAGCGCTTTGTTAAGGTTTCGTCAAAAAGTCTATCAAGCCGAACTCGGCAGCGCTAAAATCGTAACGATACTGCAGTCGGAGGGGAAAAACGATGAGCGAGTTAATGGTCAAACCCACTATTGAACGGGAAAAGGGACGGGAAATTCTTGGTGAAGCAGGAACGGTGAAAATTCGCGTCGTTGGCTTAGACCTTTATTATGGCAACTTCCATGCCCTGAAAAACATTAACCTTGACATTTACGCCAACCGAATCACTGCGGTCATCGGCCCGTCGGGGTGCGGCAAGTCAACTTTTTTGCGATGTCTCAACCGCATGAACGACTTGATTGACGGTGTGAGGGTTGAAGGGCAGGTTTTGCTTGATGGGGTGAACATTTATGACAGCAGCGTGGATGTCGTGACCCTTCGACGACGCGTTGGGATGGTTTTTCAAAAACCCAACCCATTCCCCAAAAGCGTTTTTGACAATGTCGCCTACGGCCCGAGAATTCACGGGATTAAGGACAAGAGAAGGTTGCAAGAGATTGTGGAGCGAGCCTTGAAAGATGCCAATTTGTGGGACGAGGTAAAAGACCGACTGCATCGTTCGGCACTTGAACTTTCAGGAGGACAGCAGCAAAGGTTGTGCATCGCGAGGGTTCTGGCGGTTGAACCCGAGGTCATCTTGCTTGACGAGCCGGCATCTGCCCTTGACCCAGCTGCTACCTTGAGGCTTGAGGACTTGCTTTACGAACTCAAAAGCCGATACACCATCGTCATCGTGACCCACAACATGCAACAAGCGGCACGCATCTCCGACTTCACTGCCTTCTTCCTCAACGGCGAACTGATTGAGTTTGGACCGACGGATAAAATCTTCACGCGCCCTGATGACCCGAGGACCGAGGCTTACATCACGGGGCGGTTTGGTTAAAGGCGAAGTCAAATCTGACAGGAGGCGAATTGAAATGGCAACCGTTGTTCGTAAATCTTTTGAAGAGCAACTTCAGGAACTGCAAGACGATTTGTTGAGGATGGGGCGGTTCGTTGAAGGTGCGGTGGCAAAAGCGATGCATGCCCTCGTAAACCAAGATGTCAACCTCGCCAACGAGGTCATCCAAGAAGACGATATAGCCGACGATTTGGATGTTGAAATTTTCACGAAAGCGATGAAACTTCTGGCGTTGCAACAACCTATGGCTCGCGATTTGCGGGTCATTGGGACGGCACTGAAAATTGTGACCGACCTTGAACGCATCGGAGATCACGCCGTTGACATCGCGAAACTTGCGAGGATCTTGTCAAAGCATAAATTTTTCAAACCACTCGTTGACATCCCAAGGTTAGCCGATATGGCTCTGAACATGGTTCACAATTCAATTCAAGCCTACATCAACCGCGATATTGAACTCGCAATTCAGGTTTGCCGCGATGACGACAAAGTTGATGACCTTTACGAAAGCCTTTTTGACGAACTGGTGGGTTACATGGAGCGAGACCCATCCCTTGTTGAGCAAGCAACTTACTTGCTTTTCGTCGCTTACTTCTTGGAAAGGATTGCCGACCATGCAACCAATATGGCCGAGTTTGTTTTCTTTGCGGAGACCGGTCGTCTTGAGCAATTGGCGAGGAGCCACCGAAGCCGTCCTGAACCGACGCCTTGAGTTTCCCCCTTGCCCCACTATCGCGTTCCATTTCACTTGACAAAATATTGGGTGGAGATGGCAAAGAGAGACAAGGGGGCGATGAAGCATGTTGCGCCGCTTTTGGATGGTTATCAGGTCTTTCTTCGGTTTCCTGCTCCGAAGAACAGAAGACCCGGAAATGCTCCTACGCCAATACATTGACGACATGAGAGCGAAAGTCCCCAAATTGCGCGCTGCCGTCGCAGAAGTTTTGGCGACTGAATATCAACTCCAACAACAAGCGGAGCACCTGAAAAAGCAAATTGACGAGTATGACAAGCAAATCATCGCCGCCCTGAAACTCGGTTACGAGGAGGAAGCGAAAGTTCTTATCGCCGCAAAGGCTAAGGCGGGGTAGAGTTTGCAGGACACTTTGGAGAAACTTGAAACCGCTCGCAGGGCATCTCAACAAGCGTGGGCAGCGCTTGAGGATTACCAGAGGGAAATGG
>JANZZQ010000109.1 GCA_026419315.1 Armatimonadota bacterium
GAAGTGGCGGCGGCTTTGCCTTTGCCACAAGTTTCTGTCTTTCGCTTGTCAAGGGTGCCTTACTTGCTTGTCCTATCCTTTGCCTTGACAATTTTTGGCGGATGGTGGATGAAGCAGGCGGAAGTTATCGTCCTCGCGTCCCAAATCACCGAATCCGTCCCGCCAATCCCCGCTTTGGGTTCTTTGCTGCTTTTGCTCACTGTCAACCCCTTGCTTCGGAAGTTTCTGCCGCCACTTGCTTTGTCCCGCAGCGAAATGCTTCTCGTCTACGCTTTTTGCACTGTCTCAACTGCCGTTCCTGCTTGTGGCAGTTTGCGTTTCGTCCTTTCGCTCACGACCTACCCGATTTATTACGAGCGGATGCAACCGACTTTGAGGCTTGATTTGGTCACGCCTTACATCCCCGATTGGCTTGTCCCGAAAGAATTTGCTGTCATCCGAGATTTGTATCAAGGTCGCCCCGATGGGAAAGTGCTGTGGGATGCTTGGCTAATTCCCATCGCTTCTTGGACAGTTTTCTTCGCCCTTTACTGGATAGCGTTGACAGGAATTCTTTGCGTTTTTGAAAAGCGGTGGCGGGAGCACGAAAGGCTCGTTTTCCCCCTCCTTTACTTGCCCGTGAGGGCAACTGAAGAGAACCCGCCTGAGGGTTTGCCGAAATTCTGGCGTGACCCTTTGATGTGGCTGGGTTTTTCCCTTTCCGCCTTCTACAACGCCCTGAACATAACCAACGCTTTCTTCCCCCAATTCCCTGCCCCGGGCAAGTTCTACGATTTGGGGCAATACTTTACCGCCCCACCTTTGGACGCACTTCGCCCATTGACGCTTTGGTATCGCCCTGAAGTTGTTGGTCTGGGCTATTTGATGCCCACGGAAGTCGCCTTCACCGCTTGGTTCACTTACGCTTTGTTCAAAATTGAGTCCCTTATCGGACGATTGCTCGGTTGGCAATTGGCAGGTTACCCTTTCGCGCAAGAGCAAGGGCTTGGCGCCTATTTGGCAACTTCGTTTTTGCTTTTTTACGCTGCCCGCTACTACTTGCGGGATTGGTTTAAAGCAATTGTCAAGCCCGAAGCCTGGTCTCGCGAAAGCGATGCCCTCACACCGCGAGAAACTTCGGTTTGGCTTTCAGTCGGCATTGGCGGTTGTTTAGCGTTTTTAGTTGCTGCTGGAATGCACCCTACCCTTGCGGCAATTTACTTGCTTTTGACTTTGCTTGTTGCTCTCGTTTACACCCGCATTAGGGCAGAAGTTGGAGCCCCGATGGTTTGGTTGTTCCCATACTACCAACACAAGAAGGTCATCCTTTACGCGTTGGGAACTGAACGGGTGATGAGTTGGGGCGGAGTCAGAAGCATGACAGCATTCGCAATCTTCACTTTCATGGCTCGCGGCTTTTTCCACTCTTACACGGCGACGCAGTTTGAAAACATTCGGCTCGGAACTCAGGTTGGTTACCCAATTAAACTTTGGGTTCGGTTGAGCGTTCTCGCGATCATCGTTGGTGTCCTGGTGGGCTTTTACTTTCACCTTGTTCCCTACTACGCTGGTGGCGCAATCAACTTTCGTGAAGGCGGAATTTGGGGTCATTGGCACGCGAGTGCAGAATACAGCGCTGTTGTCAGTTACCGAACTACCCCTTTGCCGCCTGACATCCCACGCATCATCGCTACCCTCCTTGGCTCCCTATTGACACTTTTGTTTGGCGCGATTCGGTTCAACTACCCGACTTCCCCGTTCCACCCTCTCGGATTTGCTATTGCTGGTGCTTACGGCGATTTGGTTTGGTTCCCGTTTTTGATTGTTTGGGCGGCGAAGTTTTTGGTTCTGAGATACGGTGGGGGGAGGCTTTACCGCAGGACTGTCCCGTTTATGCTTGGACTTGCCCTCGGTCACTACATCGTTGCGGGCGTTATTTGGGGCTTGTGGTCAACGACGGGAAAACCGCCTTTTCAGCGATACGGTGTCTGGTTCGGCTAAATTCAATTGGCAACACTTCGGAAATGTGACACACTTTTGATGGCGGGAACTTGAGGACGAGTTGTTTGGAACTAACGGCGAACGAGTGGGAGGGCGAACCTTCCGGTGAGCCGATTTAGGGTCCGGCGGGAGTCTCACCCTCCCTCGGATTTGACTAAAACGAACTCTAAGGGGGGAAGCCGTCATGGCGAACGAAGTGGCGCTTTGGGAGAGGTTGCGACGCCTATTGGCGTTGCAACCGAAGGTCGTGCTTTCTCCTTCCGATGATCCATCAGAGTTTGATTGCTCCAGCGTGGACTTTCCCTTCATCGTCCGCCATGAAGGTCAATGGCAACTTTTCTACACCGGTTTTGACGGCAAAAATTTTAGGCTCGCAGTGGCTTCAAGCCAAGATTTACAAAACTGGCGGAAAGTCGGTCTGGTTTGGGATCCCGAAATGCAACAAAACGTTGCATCGGCTTGGTTGCTCAGACACAACGACATTGACGAACCCATCGCAAAACTTCGACGGGGTCTTTTCTGGATGGCTTACGTTAGGGTGACGGGGCAAAAGTGCTGGGGTTCTTTGGAATTGGCTTTTTCCCCAGATTTGGAGCGGTGGCAACCTTTCGATGCAAACCCAATCTTGACCGCAAAGGATGGCGACGCGTGGGAAAGCGCTGGCTTGACAGCACCTTGCTTGATTGAGCGAGAGCACCTGTTCTGGCTCTTTTACATCGGTCGCAACGGTCTGCCATCAATGGGAGTTGCCCTCTCAACGGACTTCCTCATTTGGTCGCGAGATATGGAGAACCCATTAGTTCAGTTTTCGCCAGATTACTTGACAGGGCGACCTTTTCTCGTCCGGAGCGGTCGGCAATGGTGGCTGCTCATCGGCAACGGCAGCGGTTTGAAGGCTGCCGTCTCCGAAGATTTGAGGGGCTGGCAGGTGTTAAGTGAAACCCTGAACTTTGAAGGACTTGACAACCCTTCAAGTCCGTACTTGTTCTGGCACGATAACCGAATTTGGCTTTTCTTCGCCGCAGACAAAGACGGGAAAAGACACATCTTCTGCGTCGTCGGTGAGTAATGGAGGTTCTCAGCAAGTGTCAAATTCGGTCACCAACCCGTGGGGACAGGTGTAATCCATGCGAAAATTCTCGGGTTAGTTTTGCCCATCTCTATTTCTCGGTTCAGCGCAAACCGAACCTTCAAAAAGCAATTTGCCTTCGCCGCAAAGTTTGTTGGTGCTCGTTTATCCGCACCCGGCTTTAGCCAGTGGTTGACGACGAACAAGCTGAGTGCCGAACTTATTCAGCGACCGGGGCGCCAAAATTGTCCGTTACACTCGTAAGGGTGGGTAGTTCCTGTCCGTTGGCTTTATCTGCCCCCGATTTTCGCCGACCGAAGTTGGCGTTCAGAGATTCGTCATCAACCACGGGCTAAAGCCCGTAACGCGGAGTTGAAGGCATGATCGCAGGCACATCCATACCGTGGGTTCAGCGATTGGCGACACAAAGCAAGACTCCCGAATTCGTTCGGCAAGAGTTTGTGTTGTGGTAGGCAGAAGGAATCCACCTGTTGGCTTTGAGCGGGTTTTCTCCGTCCCGACCTTTTGTCAACGACTTTTGGGTGAAGCTCATTCACCTTCGTGAAAAAAAGCGTCAGCTAAAGCGAAGAGCAGCCAAACTCTTAGGTCAAGGGAGTGACCAAGTTGCTCGGGACCTTGCAGCAGTTTGTTGCAAGGATGCCGAGCTTGAGTGAGTGAGGCAAAGCGTCAAGAGTGTTTTCCCCGAGAGAGGGTGAGAGTCTATGTGGAGGAGCAAAACATTGTGGCTTTCAATTTTGGCTGTTTTCGCCGTCCTCGCTCTTTTCGTCTACACCCTTTCTATCTCCAACCCCTGTCTGAGGCGGCTCAAGAAAGTTGCGGTGGCATTAAGCGAAATTTGGAATGACCCAAACTTAGCCGCTCAAATCAAAACCCTTGAAGATTACCAACGGGTTTTGAAAGAGCGCATCGCTGTCCCCCTTGCTTGCCCCGACACAGGTGCACCTTACCGGTTCTTCCCGAAGGAAGGAATCGTTCTCGCCGACACACAACTTCACGGCTTTAGAAAAGTTTGGTTGGCAATTGAGTGGAAGCACAAGAAGCAAGGTGAGCATTTCCGGGTCATCAGTTTGTCCCCCACTGCCGAAGCACCCAAATCCAAGCCCATGCCATCCTTTTTCAAGACGCTTTTCAAGTTCATTTGGTCGTTGGCTTCTTGGTTCAATCCGACCTTTCAACCTTTCCCCGAAGATTGCCCAACCAACCTCAAGAATGCCAACATGGCGCTATTGATGTATATCCAAGACTGGGACGAACGCTTTCCGCCGATGAAGGATGTAGCCTTGATACGGATGGTTCTGTCGCCTTACGTTCGCAACATGGACACATTTTTCTGCCCAACTTCAAAGCAGCCATATTCCCCTAACCCAAACCTACATCGTAAATCGCTGATTGACATTCACTTTCCTTTCGAGACCCCAAGCTTTTACGAACTCACCATTCACCCCGACGGGTTGCGGGGAGTTGCGTATGTTGACGGACATGTCAAGTTTGTCAATCAATCCCAATGGCAAGCCCTTAAG
>JANZZQ010000110.1 GCA_026419315.1 Armatimonadota bacterium
GCCCGGAGTTTGATGCCCAAAAGCTCAAGAGAGAAAGCTATGAGGCGGGTTACAGGGATGGTTTTCTGGCAGGGCAACAAGAAGGCTATCGGCAAGGGGTTGCCGCCGCTGAACAGGCTTTCAAGGAGCAGCAATGGCAGCAACACCAACACATTCAGCAGTTGCTCAACAACATGGCGGAAGCAATCCGAAACGAAATCGCCAACTTCTTCAACCGAGCCGAAGAAGCGGTGACTGAGTTGGCGCTGGAGATTGCCCGGAAAATCATAGAGGTCGAAACTCAGATCAACCCGGAGGTCGTCCGAAGAGCCGTTTCTCAGGCAATCCACGAACTGAAAGGTGGAACCATAATCGTGCGGCTCCACCCAAAGGATTTTTCGCTCATCGGCAATGACTTAAGTTCGCTAAACTTGCATGATGGGGTTTCCGTGAGGCTTGTGCCCGACGAGTCTATTGAGCGGGGTGGGGTTATTGCGGAAAGCGAACAGGGGTTCATTGATTTGCAGCCTCACACAAAGCTGGCGCTTTTGCAGTCAGAGGTGTTTTGACATGGCGGAACAAGGGAAGGAACTCGGAAAAGTCAAAGTCAACGGAAACGGCGAAGTTGGCAAAAGCAACGGGCACTTGGGTTTGCTGGAGCGGTTGCGAAACCGTTTGCACCAATGCGAATTGACAGGTGTTTACGGTAAGCTCGTTCAGGCTTCTGGGTTGGTTTTGGAAAGCATTTGCCCGACCGCTTTTATTGGGGAATTGGCTTTAATTGAGTGTGAACCGACGCCCTTGCTGGCGGAGGTTGTTGGCTTTAGAAACGATACCACTTTGCTCATGCCCTTGGGTGACTTGACGGGATTGAAGGTTGGTGCGAAGGTCAGGCTAACACACCGTAGCCTTCAAGTTCTCGTGAGCGAGCAATTGGTTGGAAGGGTCTTGGACGGATTGGGGAGGCCTTTGGACGGCAAACCTCTACCTCCGGGGGAAGAGCGCCCCGTTTACTCCGACCCGCCTTCCCCTTTGCAGCGACCTTTGATTTCCGACCCGCTTCCAGTTGGTGTAAGGGCTATTGATGCCTTCCTCACCTTAGGCAAAGGTCAAAGGGTTGGCATCTTCGCCGGGAGCGGCGTTGGAAAATCAACTTTGCTTGGGATGCTGGCTCGGTTTGCTCGCTCAGATGTTTCCGTGATTGCCCTCATCGGTGAGCGGGGGCGTGAGGTCCGAGAATTTCTGGAGCGGCAATTGGGCGATGATGGTTTGAAGCGCTCTGTTGTGGTCGTCGCCACTTCAGACCAACCGCCCATCATCCGACTTAAAGGTGCTCTCGTCGCAATGAGCATTGCTGAGTTCTTCCGAGATCAGGGTGCAGATGTTTTGTTCGTGATGGACAGTTTGACGAGGTGGGCGATGGCTGGTCGGGAAGTTGGATTGGCTATTGGCGAACCTCCCACTTCTCGCGGCTACACTCCTTCTGTTTTCGCGATGATGCCCCGTTTCCTTGAGCGAGCGGGGCGAAGCGAAAAGGGTTCAATCACCGCCCTTGCTACAGTCTTGGTTGAAGGCGACGACTTGAATGACCCGATCGCCGACCACGCCCGTTCTATCCTTGACGGTCACATCGTTTTGTCAAGGACTTTAACCGAGCGAGGTCATTTGCCACCGATTGATGTTTTGGCATCCCTCAGCCGGGTTATGCCCGATGTCGTCAGCGGTGAACATTGGAACGCAGCCCAAACTTTGCGAGCCCTTCTCTCCGTGCTTCGCGACAACGAGGACTTAGTTCGCCTCGGGGCGTATCGGCGCGGAACTGACCCGTTGCTCGACAAGGCGTTGGATTTGAGGGACGAACTTATGGCTTTCCTGCGGCAAGACAGGGACGAACCTGCTGAATTTGAGCGGACAATAGAGTGGCTCATGAATTTGGCGGCGAAAGCGGAAGTTTGATTTCGTTGCAGAGGTGAAAGCTTATGAGGAAATTCCGCTTTCCGTTGGACGGAGTCTTGAAGCTCAGAAGGAGCGAAGAAGCACAGGCTGAACGGGCGTTGCAGGAAGCGCAAAAGCGACTTTGGGAGGCAGAGATGGAACTTCAGAGCGCGGAAAATGATGTTCGGAAAGCAGTTGAGAATCTCCGTGCCCTCCTGTCCGAGAACGCTGGGGCTGACCGTTTGCTCATTGCTGTCCGGCACCTTGACTGGGCAGAGCAAAGAAGGCTAAACGCGGAGCAAAGAGTCTCCCTGGCTCAAGCGGAAGTTTCGCGTTGTTTGAACGAATACCGAGAATGCCGAAGGCGAAGGGAACTTCTTGAAGAGTTGCGGCAAAAGGCTTGGCGCCAGTGGTTGATGGAGTTTATCCGGGAAGAGCAAAAATCGGCGGACGAAAGGGCGTTGCGGGACTACGCCCTTTCCGAAGTCAACGGAGCGTGACCGAGATGATGGAAGGGTTGATGGCGATCAACTCAAAATTGGCAGCACTTGCGAGCGGGAATTTGGAAAGTTTTTCGCAGGCAGGCTTTACACCCTTTGCCCCCACCGCTTTTCTTTCCGAACTTCTCGAGAAACTGAGAACCCTTGACGGGCAGCTGATGGGGGTTCTTTTGGGGCAATTACCGCCCACAAGCGCGAACTTGACAAATTTCCCAATTTCATCGCCGGGCGCGGTTGAAGGGAGCTACGCCTTCACGAACCAGCTCCCCAACTTGCAACCCGAAGCCACAAACGCCATCAGCCCCCAAGCATCCTTCAACTTGACAGATGGCAGTTCAACGAAAAACGGTTTTGACAAGGCAAGCATCCGGCAGTTGATAATTCAAATCTCCAACCGCTACGGCATTGAACCTGAGTTGGCTTTGGCGGTAGCGAAAGCCGAAAGCGATTTTAACCCCAATGCAGTCTCGCCCAAAGGCGCTGTGGGCGTGATGCAACTTATGCCGGGGACGGCAAAAGCTTTGGGAGTTTCAAACCCGTTTGACCCGGTGCAGAACATTGACGGTGGCGTTCGCTATTTGAAGCAGTTAATTGAGCAATTTGGCGGCAACTTAACCCTTGCCGTTGCCGCTTACAACGCTGGACCAAACGCGGTTCGCCGCTACGGTGGCGTTCCACCGTTTCCCGAAACGCAAAATTTCGTCCGACGAGTTTTCGCGTATCGCGAGGCTTTTCGGAAAGACCCATCACTCACCCTTTCAGGTCTTGAGGCCAAGGTAAAGCCGTCAAGGTTTGGGTTGCCCCTTGATGCGTCCGACAATCTCCCCACACAACAGCAAGGACTTTCGGAAAAGCCCGAGGCAGTCAACGCCAACAAACCGACATCCCTTGTCCCCGAGACGAACGGTTTGGGGGAGCGAAAGCGGAAGCCAGCGGAGAATTTGGGGGCAAGGTTTGAGTTTTCACCGAGAGAAGGAAATCTTTCGCAAACGGCACCGAGGCAGACGCCGATGCAAACAGTGTCGGAGACCGAGCCTGCCCCGAGCTTTGAGCGCAGTCAAGTTCAATCAGAGTTGGAACGGGGATCAGCCCGAGGTGTTGGTATCGCTGAGCCTCCCTTGAAGGTTGAGCGCACCCAACCGCAAACTAAGTCGGTTTGGGAAGCGTCTCAAAGCGCGAAATTGACCGAAGCGCCTACATCGGTTAAGCACAAACTGAGCGAAGTTTCAAGCGGCGAGTCGCCCTTGCTCGGTGACAGGCTCGCAAGTCAAAATTTGCGGGACTTGTCTGTTGCAAGTGAACGCTCGAGCCTCAATCAGTTTCACCCCTTGAGCGGTCAATTGCCCACATCAAATCCCCAATCAACGGAGCATCCTAAAGCACCGATTACACCCGACATCTCAGCATGGACGGCTCGCTCGCCTGAAAACGCTCAGGCAGTTGTTCATCGCTTGGCTTTAGAAGTCCCCATCGCTGAAGACGGGGAGCGAATTAAGTTGCAAGTCTCTTTGCCCGGCAAAGCGACGGAAGTTCCGACGGTTCAAGTATCCGTGAAAGTTGGCAGTGAGCAGTTAGCAACGCAACTTGCGCAGCAATTTCCGACGCTTCGCCAACACCTTTGGGAGCAAGGGATTGTTTTGGCTCAATGGACCGTAGTTTCGGGGTGGTGGGAAGGTGGGAGGCGGGATCCCGCCGAACATTTCGGCGATTGGCGCCGACTGCCCAGCGCGTCCCACAACCGCCTTCCCACCAATTTTCTTCTCGACGAAGGGACATGGGCTTGAAAGGGGTGATGGTCAATGATTGTCAATGCTGTCACAGCGAACACAACCAACACCAGTTCAGCGAGTCGAGCGGAGTTGTCGGCGGAGGAGTTTTGGAAACTTCTGCTCACTCACCTGCAAATGCAAGACCCATTCCAAGCAACCGACATGAACGCGATGATGGAGCAATTCGTGACAATCCAAGCTGCTCGTGAAATGGCGAAACTTTCCGACGCACTTCAAAGGGTTCAAGCATTGCTCTTGTTGGGCCGCACCGTTTTCGCCCATTGGGAAGGGAAGGAATTGTCTGGGACAGTCGTTAGCGTCTCTTTGTCAAGTTCACCGACTCTGGAAGTAAAAGTTGGCGAGCAAACCGTCGCTATCCCCATCAACGCAGTTTGGGAGGTGG
>JANZZQ010000111.1 GCA_026419315.1 Armatimonadota bacterium
TGGTGCATTCGTGTGCTCTTCTATGTAGCGGACAACAGGGCCTGTCCCTTCAACACCGCCTGTCCCTAACAGCATGTTGTATTGGTTGCTGTAGTGCATACCGGGTCGTGCGGTGCCGGCGTGAAGGGCTGAATCCGCCGGGTTGACACCGCGAGCGTTGTGACAAGAAGC
Source organism: Armatimonadota bacterium (assembly GCA_026419315.1). GTDB lineage: Bacteria > Armatimonadota > Fervidibacteria > Fervidibacterales > Fervidibacteraceae > Fervidibacter. Next base: position 172 of record JANZZQ010000111.1, read on the forward strand.
GCAGATGTGGTTGAAAGTCGTATGTTGCTTCGCTGGAGTTCCAGGACCAATATCAGTGGTATCGGTGCTTGCGATGGCTCGCCTGAGCATCGCTTGTTTGTTCTCTTTAGTCAAGTAGTTGGTGTTGCGGTGAGGGTCGTGGCAAGTTACACAACTGGCTGTTTCATGGGTTGCAGGCAAGTATGCCATCAGTTGACTATCTGTCAAGGCGGTAATTGCAGCGTCGATTTCGTCCCTGGTTTTCCCAATGGTCAATTTGTGGTCAACTAACTCAACTCGGAAGGGTGAACTGTGACAGCGATAGCAAGTGGCGACATAAAGACGTGGGTTGCTGCCAACGAAGTTGGGGTCAACAAGTTCTCCGACGGCTTCAAAGTGTTTTGACCGTTTGTGGTCGTCATAAGACGGACCGTGGCATTGACCACAGACGACGGAGCGGGTGATATTGGGGTAGGTCAGGATATTGTCTTTGGTCGGAGATTCTGAGTGCTTGCTACCTGGGCCATGACAGTGTTCGCAACCGACGTTAAACTTTGCGTGCTTGGTTTGACTCCAAGAGACATAAATGGGGTCAACTTGCGCTTGTCTTCCCCCATGGCAATCAGCACACCGTTCAGAGCCGACAAAGGTTGCACCCCTTTGCCCCTCTGGCAGAAGGGCAAGAAACTCTTCCGTGGGGGATGGTGGACCTTCAGGTGCGGGTGCGACCTTGACTGGTCCACCACCGCCACCGCAGCCGTAGAGGGCGAGAAGCCATGTCCCGAAAATCACGACGAAACTGAGGAAAACAATCCAGTTCAGGCGCTTCATCAATCATCGCCTCCTTACATCGTTTTGACTTTATCTCATGCCTTTTTGCGAAGAACATTTTTGCCCGCGCTAAACTTTCGCTTGAAAGTGAACCGAAGATGGCAAAGGTAAGGGCAATTTACAAACGAGCCACAAAATCGGCTTATGCCTCAACGCAAGGGTTGTCTTATTTCTCGTCATTGGCACCCTTTTAAGCCAACCCCTTGGCTCAGAGTTCATCGTTCGCCTACCCGACGCGAGATTGTTGCCGCTAACCGTGTAAAGCAAGGTCAGACCACTCCTCACCCGTTTGAGTTCCGCTGGTTAAAACCTTGCGCTTCCCGAAACCATAACTGCGGTCGCATCGTAATCCATCAAATCAAAGACCCAGTCCCGATACCGCCAGGGTGCGATTGTCAATGCAATTTCATAGCCTGCGGGGAAGCGGTAGCGCAAAATTGCTGTCAAGAAGCGACCTCGGTAATTGCCATCCCTCAAAAGCAGCGGGTTGTCGTTGTGGGTTACAAATTCGGTGAAGGCAGCAGAAAGGAAAGTTCGTTTGTCAATTGCCCAACTCAAGCCCAATGTCGTTACCCTGCTGTTGGGGATAAAGTTGTCAAGGGTAGGGAATTGAGCCATCTCGCTTTTTGCTCGCCACGCCTCGTAGGCGTATTCGGCAAACAAATTCAGCCGGCTGCTCGCTTGCCATGAGCCGCCGATAGCAATGGAGTTGGTCGTCAGTTCAGTCGCCCTGACATCGTTATCCCAACGGCGATGGGTTAGGACGAGGTAACCGTTAAGAAGCGACGAACCGCCTTCCAGCCTGAGCTGTGCGAACCTTCTGTCATCCCAGAAAAGTTGCCTTGGGTCGGTTGTCAACATCGTCGGCGGGTGGGTCAGATGCTGGGTCCAGCCGCGAAGGGTTAGACGGAGCCGAGGGGAAATCCGACCCGAAAGCCTAACCTCAAATGTCCGCCACCTTGGAGTATCAACGAAAGTGTGGTCCTTGCGGATTCGCTCCACCTCCTGCTGCCTGTAACCCAATCTCAAAGTCCAGTTTCGCCATCGGTGCGTCAAGTCAGCGAAGCCGAACCTTCTCTCCCGCACCCAGGCATTTTGGATAACTGGCAAGTCCAGCTTATCTCGCCGGAGTAACCAAGAAAAGTCAGTGTTCGGACCAACCGACCAGTTACCGCCTAAGGACAAGTTCTCAACGTCGCTGCTGGGGAAAGTGGGTTGTTTGACCGAGAAACGAGCGAAAACGCCTTCAACCCCGAAGGAGCTTGAAGGTTCCCAAAGGTATCGGGCTTGCCACCTTTTGACGAAGACATCCGGTCTAATGTCCGTTCGGTCAAAGTATCGGAAGTCAGCGTAACTGATGTGAAGTTGTCCTTCGCCCAACTTGCCCTCAGCAACGGCATCCCAAAATCTGGTTCGTTGGTAAAGGGGAAGTTTGGGCGATTCAAACAAATGGTCTTGCCTGTCCATTCGGTATCTTACCGACAAGGCGAAATCCGTCGTCAGCAAGTATTTGGCACTTCCTTCTTGAACCTCCCGTAAGCTTTCTGCCAAGGGGAGCGGCGACGCATCGAAAAACCTATTGCGAGAGAGGTCAAAGTTTGCCCTTGCCTTCCCAAACCACAAGTCCAAAGAACCTTCAACCCTGTAATCGTCCTCCCCCAATCCCTTAAGCAGGAATTTGGCTGAGTCACCGGCCAGTCTTATTGAAGGCTCGAACAGAAGCGACTTGAGAAACACACTTTTAGAGGGGGTCGCGTATTGTCGGAACTTGTTTTGGTTGCCGTCAAGTCCCCAATGGCTGAATCCGAACTCAACCTCCACTCGCTGTGCGAAACCAAACGATACCGTTACAAGGACCAGACTAAGCACGACTTCCCACAACCTCATCACTTTTCACCTCCACGCGAAGTCCACAGTGCAACAATTATCTCAACTCGTCTAACCGACAATCGGGGGTTCGTCCCGAGATCATGGCTGCCGCAACCAAATGTCGGTGTTTGACCCGTGAACTGCGACATGACAACCGATGTTCCAGCAACTTTGTCCTGGGTAATGGTTGTTACCCTTGTCAGTGTGGCACTGGTTGCAAAGACCGCGGGAAAAGGCTTTCAGTAAGCGAGGGTTGTGAGAGCCATGAGGGCGATGGCATTCAATGCACCCATCCCCTGTCCAACCAGCAACTGGGTCGTGCTCAAAAGCGAACGGACCAGTTTTGTCGGCGTGACATGAGATGCACATTTCTTTGACCGCCCGAATTTTTTTGCTTGCAGCCTTTGAAGGATGAACATCGTGGCAATCGCTGCAAACCATGCGACCTTCGGGGATGGGATGATGGAAGTTGAGCCTAAACTCATTGACTTCTCGTTGGTGGCATTGACCGCATAAAGTCGCTTCGTCCGCTTTCAACAGCGCTTTCGGTGCTGCTGCGGTCACGAAAAGTTGCTGTGTTGGTTTTAGCCCGTTATTTTTGCTTTCTCCCCTTACCCCGTGCCCGTTACCGCGATGAATCTGGTGGCAACTTGAACAACTGACATCTGCTTGAGCGTGAGCAGTTCGGTGCCACTGAGAAAGTCTCATTGTGTCGGCGTGGCAACGAAGGCAAGCGAGGGCGACTTCCTTCGGCTTTGACTTTGAAAAACTCATAACTTTCGTCAAATCCTTGACATCTTGAAGGTGGATTTCGCCAGGACCGTGACAGGCTTCACAACCCCTCTTGTCAGCGGTTAATTTCGGGTCGCGGACGTAAAGGGCATGGGGAGAGGCGTCAAATGTCTGGGCATACTGTTTGTGGCACTGAGCGCATTCTTTCTCGCCAATGTAAGACTCCGGCGTCGCTTGCGCAAACAGGCTTAGGGGAAAGGGTTGTGTTTTTTTTGGTTGCTTTTCCTGCTCTTTACTTGCCCCGGCAGCCAGCAACCAAACCGACAAAAGTGCAATAGTCACTAACTGCCACCGCCGCATTTTGTGACCGCCTCCTTTTCGCCAGAATGCTCTTCCCGACGAAACCCACGAATCACTGAACGGGGACCTTAGTCTCAAACAGAACTTTTGCTTTTTCGTCGGGCAAATCTCTCAGGAACTTGTGGAGTATCCGAACAATCGCCTCACCTTTCTTGCCTTGAAGCGGAACAACGATTTCCCTCGTTTCGCCCGGCTTCAAGCGAGTGTCGGAACCTCCTCTCGCCCTGTCATCGGCGAGAAGAGTTTGGTGCTTGAGAACTTCCTGCCCGCCGTCAACAACCCGAACATCAACGATAGCGATAACAAGGTCAACTCCGGTCGGAAAGTTATGCCCAACCTCAACGCTTGTCAATTTGACAACCAACTTATCCCCGCTCGCTGAGGCTTCCACTTTCACGCCTTTTTGGAAAGTCTCAGGGTCAGTGCCTTTGAAGGTGTGAGCGCGGGTTTCCTCTTCCTTCGCCGAAGTAATGGCGATTTTGCGGGTGACTTTGGGCATATGACAACTAACGCATGCGTAAGGGTCTTTTGCCCATTTGGTTTGCTTCAACTCGTCAACAGTCCCGAACTTGGCGTGGCAAGTCCCACACATCTCAAC
>JANZZQ010000011.1 GCA_026419315.1 Armatimonadota bacterium
AGATGTGTATAAGAGACAGCCGTTAACCAAGCAAAAGTCTTCATTGATCCGACGGCTCGGCTTCAACCCACCTTCAGCAGCACTTTCGGCATTCCAGGTCAGGTTTGAAATATGACTTACACAATTTGAGGTCGTTTCGTAGGGGCAGTTGATGCCTGCCCGAAAAGGCGTAACACCACTCGGATTCCATCCAACACATCGTTGAAAGGCGAAAGGATTGTCAGCAAATCCAGGATTTTGAAAACCCACCTGTCATTAATTGCCTATCCTTGTTGCGAAACCAAGAAATTGTTTGCTTCAGACCTTCCTCAAGGGAAACGCTGGGTTGGTAGCCAAGCAAATTTTGAGCCTTAGAGATGTCGGCAAGTGAGTGACGGACATCCCCTGGACGGGGTGGTGCGTAAACTGGTTCAATATGGTCAACTCCGACCAATGAACGAATGAGCCGAAAAAGTTCGTTGACTGAAGTTTGCTTGCCTGCCCCCACATTGAAAACTTCGCCAGCAACACCCTCTGCTTTTGCGGCAAGCAAGTTTGCTTGAACGCAATTCTCCACGAAAGTGAAGTCGCGGGTTTGTTCGCCATCACCGTAGACCGTTGGCGGCTCGCCCCGAAGCAATGCCGTTATAAAGCGGGGGATGACGGCTGCATACTGAGAAGTTGGGTCTTGGCGCGGTCCGAAAATGTTAAAGTAGCGCAAGCTAACGGTCTCTAAACCGTAAAGTTCCCAAAAGAGCCTGCACAGGTGCTCACCAATGAGTTTGCTTAGGGCGTATGGTGATTTAGGGTTTGGTGTCATGTCTTCCCTTTTAGGGAGCGTTGGCGTGTCGCCGTAGACAGAGGAAGATGAAGCAAAAACCACTCGCCTAACACCAGCGTCTCGGGCAGCGAGAAGCAAAAGCAAAGTCCCGGTAGTGTTGACCTGATGAGTTGTCAATGGGTCTTCAACCGAACGGATGACAGAAGGGATTGCCCCTTGGTGGAAAATGAGTTCGACGCCTTCAACCGCGCGCCTTACAGTTCGCGGTTCGGTTAAACTGCCTTCAATCAACTCAATTTCGCCCCGATCAAGCAGGTGGGCGATGTTTTCGCGTTTGCCCGTGGAAAAATCGTCAAGGACGCGAACTTTAGCTCCAAGCTCAACGAGCTTGTCAACAAGATGCGAACCAATGAAACCTGCACCACCTGTGACCAAAACCGATGCGTTTTGCCATTCGTTCACATCTCATCCCCTTTCCTTCCTTCGCAGAGTTTGCGGCGAAAATTGTCAACTTCCAAGGGGCACTGTTGCCCGTAAAGGGCAGTGACGCTTTAAGCCTTTGATAGGCTCGATGCTACCTGCTCAACACCAATAGACGTTGCCGTTCGTATTCTATGACCCGCTCTAAAATCCCGTTCAAGTCGAGAGTTGGTTGGTAGCCAATGGCTTGGCGGATTTTTGAGATATCGGGGACACGGTAGCGAATGTCTTCAAAGTCTGGACCGTAGGCTTGTTCGTAAGGCACATAGACAATTTCCGAGTTGCTATTGGTCATCTCTTTAACGCGATAGGCGAGTTCCTCGATCGTGATAGGTTCATCGTTGCCGACATTGAAGACCTCACCTTCAAGCCCTGGAGTTTCCATCAAACCGATGAGCGCGCGAACAGTATCCCCAACCCAGCAAAAACTTCGGACTTGCTTGCCGTCACCGTAGACTGTGATTGGTTCGCCCATCAGCGCTTGCTGGACGAAGCGGGGAACGACCATGCCGTAAACGGGAGTTTGTCTTGGTCCAACCGTGTTGAAGATGCGAGCGATGACGACAGGTAGTCCTTTTTGACGCCAATAGGCTCGAGCAAAGTATTCGTCAATGGCTTTCGAGCAGGCGTAGCCCCAACGAAGTGCTGTTCCCAAAGTTATGTCGTCAGTTTCAGAAAACTTCACCTGCCCATCGTGAACATCCTTGCCGTAAACTTCCGAGGTTGATGCCAGGAGAACTTTACAGCCATAACGCAGCGCTAACCTGAGGACATTTTCCGTCCCCCTGACATTTATCTCAAGGGTTCTGAGCGGGTCTTGAACGACCAACCTGACGCCAACGGCGGCTGCGAGATGGTAAACTTTGCAGCAATAGCTCATCACCTCATCAAGTTTTTGCTCGTCGAGGATATCGCCTTCAACGAAATGGAAGCGCGGGTTACAAAATAAGTGCTGGATGTTTTGCAAGCTTCCCGTTGATAAATTGTCAATGACCCAAACTTCTTCCCCCCGCTTAAGCAAAGCCTCAACGAGATGCGAACCTATGAACCCGGCGCCTCCAGTGACCAAGACCGCCATCAGAACCACACTCCTTTTCTTGAGCGAGGGTAGTGTTTGGTCAAGTAAGCCCTAACTCCTGTTTGAAGTAAGGGATTGTCCATTCAATTGCCTCCCTCAGCGAGACTTTTGGCGACCAACCCAAGATTTTTTGAGCCTTTGTGATATCCGGCCGGCGTTGTTTGGGGTCGTCTTTAGGGAGTGGGCAGAAAACTATTGGGCTGTTGCTGCCAGTGACCTCTTTGACGAGACGGGCAAATTCAAGGACAGTGATTTCCTCTGGGTTTCCCAGGTTGAAAACTCGCGTGAGTTCATCGGCATCTTCTGGTGGTGTCCATTCCATCACCTTTATCACGCCATCGATTAGGTCATCAACATAGCAAAAACTCCGGGTTTGTGAGCCGTCGCCGTAAACGGTAATGGGTTCCCCCTTAAGGGCTTGACAAATAAAGTTCGGGAAAACACGACCATCGTCAAGCCTCATGCGAGGACCGACTGTGTTGAAGATACGGACGATTCTGACATCTATGCCGTGTTGCCGCCAATAAGCCATTGTCAAGGCTTCGGCAAAACGCTTCGCTTCGTCGTAACAAGACCTTGGTCCAATGGGATTGACGTTGCCCCAGTAGCTTTCAGGTTGAGGGTGAACTTCTGGGTCGCCGTAAACTTCGGATGTTGAAGCCAAAAGGAACTTTGCCTTGTGGGCTTTTGCCAAACCAAGCATGTGGTAAGTTCCGAGCCCTCCAACCTTGAGGGTGTGAATTGGATTGGCCGCGTAGTCCCTGGGGCTTGCGGGACTTGCGAAATGAAGCACCCAGTCAACTTTCTCGGCGATGTAAAAAGGCTGAGTGATATCGTAACGGAAGAAAATGAAGTGAGGGTGGTTAAGCAAGTGGGCGATGTTCTTCTCGCGCCCAGTCAATAAACTGTCAAGGCAAATGACAGTGTGCCCTTCGGAGATCAGACGGTCGCAAATATGCGAACCGAGAAAACCTGCACCTCCAGTGACTAAAACCCGCATCTGATATCCTCCTCAACGAGCTTGCTCAAAGTCCCAAAATCTTTTTTACCGCCACAAGTTTCGCTCTTGCAATGATAGCACACTCGCCTGAGCGTTGAGGGGCTAAAACCGCCCGAGAATTTGCCGGTTAGGTTCGCAGTTGATCGCGAAGCGCTTGATAAATGGACATTACTGCAGCTTAAATTGACCGTTTGCAGAGCAACGACACTCTAACCTGTTTCGTGTTTCTTGGGAATTGAGATGGAAACGCGCTACTTCTTCGGAACGATACCCCGCAAGGCGTGGCAAAATAAAAGCTGAACGCCCGCGAGGTGATCTTCATGTCCTTGCGGAAGGAACCGATTCTCACTGAACGGCGAAAGCGGATTTTGGGAGCAGTTGTTGACTTGCATGTCAAAACGGCTCAACCTGTAGGTTCAAAGGCGGTTGTTTTGGAGTATCGGCTCAACATCAGCCCTGCGACGGTTCGTTTGGAGTTCGGTATTTTGGAGCGAATGGGCTTGATTTTTCAGCCGCACACTTCTGCGGGTCGTGTCCCTTCTGATTTCGGTTACCGTGTTTTCGTTGATGAAGTTTTGCGCATCCGTCCCCTATCACCTTACAAGCTTCGCCTATGGGAGCAAAGGTTGTCACAACGCTATGGCGAAGTTAGGGATTTGCTTCAAGCTGCTTGCCGGTTATTGAGTCAATGCACCGACTACGCTTCATGGGCGATACTGCCCCGCCGCGAAACGGAAGTCGTAAGGGGCATTCATTTCAGCCTCCTCCCGGACCGCCGCGTCGTTGCAATTCTTTTGGGGCACCGGTTAATCCACAAAGCCTTCGTGGTTTCGGAATCCTTTGAACCTAATCAGTGGCAACAGGCTGCCAATTGGTTGAACAATCGCTTGAACCAAGTTCCCATCTCAACCTTGCTCCAAACCGATTGGTCTCATTGGGAGACATCAGAGACCCACCATAATCCCATCTTCCCGCTCGCTTTCAAGTTGGTTCAGAAGTTAGCGGAGGAGGTTTGGCAGTCTGAGATTTGGATGGAAGGATTGTCAAGGCTTTTGGATGAACCTGAATTTCAGAACTTGGAGCGAGCCCAGCGCCTTATCGCTTTCTGGGAGACCCCCCAGAAGTTGGCTGTTTTGTGCGAATCTCTCATGAACAAAGTAACCGCCCCTGTCCCAAAGGCGTGGGTTATCATTGGTTCGGAAATCCCGTTTGCTGAACTTTGCGATTGTAGCATAGTCGCTGCACCTTGTTTCGCCGGCGATTACCCTTTCGGCATGATAGGAATTCTTGGTCCGAAACGGATGAGGTATTCTTCAGCGATTCCTACCGTTGAGGGAATCGCCACTTTGGCGTCTCAAGCATTGACAGCAATGCTGAGTTGAAAGGGAAGTGGCATAATCTGATTGAAACCGTCTTCGCTTGGAGGAGTGGTGATGGTCAAGCAAAATGAGCGTTTGGCTGCCCTTGAAGAGTTGCACCAGCAAATCTTAGTTTGCACGAAGTGCCCGTTGGCAATGGGGCGAACCCAAGCTGTCCCAGGAGAGGGTAATCCCAATGCGAAGGTTATGTTCATCGGGGAAGCTCCCGGGGAACAAGAGGACCTGCAGGGGAAACCTTTCGTCGGCCCTGCGGGGAGGTTTCTAAACGAACTTTTGGCTCTGGCTGGTTTGAATCGTGAGGATGTTTTCATCACCAACACTGTCAAGTGCCGACCGCCAAATAATCGGACACCGACTAACGACGAGATGGCTGCGTGTCACCCTTACTTGGAAGCACAAATAGCCCTCATCCGTCCGAAAGTGATTTGCTTGCTTGGAGCGGCAGCGTTAAAAGCGGTTTTGCCAGAACTGAAAATGACTATATCCCAAGTCCATGGACAAGCGTTCACGAAAAGCGGCATTGTTTTTGTCCCGTTGTTTCACCCGGCGGCAGCTCTTCATCAACCCAAATGGAAGGATGTGCTGAGGCAAGACATGCTCAAACTCAAAGGACTACTGTCACAGGTCTTAACGGAAGAGGAACGATCCCTTGTTTCATGGAGGTGAAGGCAAATGGCTGGTCACTCCAAATGGCACAACATTCGAGTCCGAAAGATGAAGCAAGACTTGGTTCGCGGGAGGCTTTTTGGTAAACTCGCTCGTGAAATCACTGTCGCTGCGCGCTTAGGTGGTGGCGACCCAAATTCCAACCCTCGGCTCAGAGCCGCCATTGACAGGGCGAAGGAACATGGAATGCCAATGGATAACATTGAACGAGCCATCAAAAAGGGAACGGGTGAACTTGAAGGCGAGCATTACGAAGAGGTTATCTATGAAGGTTACGGTCCAGGCGGCGTCGCTATCTTGATTGAAGCGTTGACAGATAACCGAAATCGAACCACTTCCGAATTGAGGCGGCTCTTCCAAAAGCATGGCGGTAGCCTTTCTGAGGCAGGAAGTGTGGCTTGGGTGTTTGAGAAAAAAGCCCTTGTGATCGTTGATGCCAGTGTGGTGGATGAAGACTCAATCATCGCCTGTGCTTTGGAAGCAGGTGCGGACGATGTCCAGAGAAAGGATGGAACCTACGAAATCGTCGCTGAGCCCAAACAACTCCAAGCTATCAAGGCATCCCTCGACCAATGTGGAATACCTTATCAACTTGCCACCATCACGAACTTGCCTAAAACCGTTGTTCGTGTGGAAGGGGAAGAAGCCCGCAGGCTATTGGCTTTGCTCCGCGATTTGGAAGACCACGATGATGTCCAAAACGTCAGCGCCAACTTCGATGTCCCTGACGAATTGCTTGAAGAAATGGGTGAAGCTGCGTAATGACACTTCAAGCGTTCGTGGAAGGAGGGCTGCAGATCGATTGCTTTGAGTTGTCAAGGAGGTGCTCTTTTCATGCGTTTCGTCCAAATCTTCCTCCCAGTTGCCTTGTTGATTGGGCTTTCGGGTTGTGGGGGGCGAAAGCCCATTGCTGTGGTTGGCGGCAGGGCTATCACTTACAACGATTACAAGGAGGCAATGGAGCGCTACTATGGTGCACGAACTCTGAGGTGGCTGATACAGCACCAACTTCTGCTCCTCGCAAACGAAAAGCAGAAATTGGTCAGCGACAAGGAAGTCGAACGAGAATACAAAAACTTCATTAGGCTCAATGGATTTGAGGACGAGCGACAATTCCTCGCTTTTTTAGCGAGGCAAGGGATGACAAAGGAAGGGGTGCTTGAGGACATCAAACATAACCTCGTTTTGCTGAAGTTGCGTGAGAAACAAACGAAAGTTGACGACAGAACCCTCGAGCAGTTTTTCAAGCGAAACTGGGTGATGTTCGCACAACCGCCGACGGGAGAGCCACCGACGGTTCGTTGCTTTCTCTTTCAAAGCCGTGACCGAAAAGCGTTGGAGAAAGTCAAGGCTTTGATTCAACAGGGGGAAGACATACGCAAGGTTGCCTATGACTTTTACAAAGACAACCCCCAACTCAGGAGCACGCGGGGAGAGGTCACAATCACGCTCCCCCTTTTCATCGACCCTCACCAACCGCCGCCTTTGCCCCCAACACTTTTGAACTTGCTTGCGCGTGATGCGCCTTTGAACCAACTTCACGGTCCCGTTCATGTCAAGGAAGCCAACTTTTGGGTTTTGGTTAAGGTCCTTGAGCGCAAGAGGGCGTTCGTGTTGCCATTTGAAGAGATTAAGCGTGAAGTCAAAGCAGCATATGTGCAGCTCTTCGGACCACCACCTGAGTTCGTTTTTCAACAACTTGCCAGAGAATTCTCGATTTCAGTCCGCGACCCTCGCTACAAGTTTCTTGAAGACGAGATTAGGACAAGGACAATGATTGAACGCCCGTCAGTCTTTCAACCTCCAGCAGAAGCGCCGGGACCAACTCGACCGCCAAGCCAGGAAGGAGGGAGGCTGGAACAGCGTGAGCAAAGCGCACAATAAGGGGCACAAGGGACACAAGGCAGTGGACAAAGGTGAAACCGATAAGCAATCAACCAGCAACACTCGACTCATCGGCGAATTGTTTGAACAACTTGTTCAGGTTATGGCTGCATTGAGGGGACCCAACGGTTGCCCTTGGGACAAGGCTCAAACCCACGAAAGCATAAAACGCAATACGATTGAAGAGGCGTATGAGGTTGCGAGTGCGATTGAGGAAAACAACCCAGAGAAGTTGCGTGAGGAATTGGGGGACTTACTGCTCCAAGTTGTCTTCCACGCACAGATGGCAAGCGAAATGAACCGATTTGACATTTCCGATGTGCTGAAGGGACTTGTCCAAAAATTAATCGAACGGCATCCCCATGTCTTCGGTGAGAGGAAAGTTGAAACACCTGAACAGGCTCTCGCTCAATGGGAAAGCATTAAAGCGAACGAACGGGAACGGTCAGGGTCTTTAATGGACGGATTGGCCTGGTCGTTGCCTTCTTTGATGCTCGCTCATCATGCTCAAAAACGAGCAGCGCAGGTCGGGTTTGACTGGAACGACCCACTCCCAGCGCTCCAGAAACTCAAGGAAGAGATTGAGGAAGTTGAGAGCGTGTTAAGTGGTGACAGGTCGGATAGGAAAAGGCTTGAAGATGAGATCGGCGATTTGTTGTTTGCAGCCGTGAACGTGGCTCGCTTGTCGGGCGTGGATGCTGAGATGGCCTTGAGAAACGCTGTCCGAAAATTTGTGTCTCGCTTCAAGGCAATTGAGGAAACCGCGAAAAAGCAGGGTAAATCCCTTGCCGAAATGGAACTTGACGAGATGGACGCAATTTGGGACGAAGTGAAAAGCAGGGAGCGGTGACGCTCTTTGTTCGTAAGGTTTGTCGGCAATCACCCTTCACGCCACCGGTTTTAACCTTTGGTTGGCGATGGAACTAATAGGCGCCGGTTCATTCGGCGAAAAGCAACTCACCCTCTGAAGACGGCACCCGCAAATTTCGTCAACAACATGGTTGGAGAAACTACTTACACATTGCTTTGCGACAAAGGGCAATAAATTCACCTTTGACAATCGCAAGGGTTGTGTTAAAATAGTTTGCGCTGTCCGCAGGAAAGCCAACGGAGGTGTCTGATTGCGTGGCAGGTTTGAGAAAAGTCAAAATCAATTGGGAACTGTTGAGGTCTTTTGACCCGACACCACTTTTGACCCTTGAGCAAGAGTTGGAAGAAGCGGTTCGGCAGGAATATGAAGAGCGACGGATGGCATACTTGACCAAGAAGAAGGAATCAAAGCGCCGTCGCCGCGGTGCAGCAGCCACCGCTACAGAAGAGGCTGCAACAATCTCACTTTAACGGCGGCGTAGCTCAGCGGCAGAGCACGCGGCTCATAACCGCGGGGTCCAGGGTTCGAATCCCTGCGCCGCCACAATTCCCACTTTAGGCATAGGGGCGAAAACGGGATGGAGTATTTGCGAGAAGAGCCACTAACATCGCCGACCATTGATTTAAACTGGATCCGCCAACTAATCGCTTTGGTGGAGCGGGAAGATTTAGCGGAATTGATTGTCAGTCAAGGTGAGGTCACGGTCATCGTGAGGGGGCGGAATTTCCGCTTCCCTTGCTCCTTTGGACCCACAACGGCTGCTCAATTTGTGACAAGTTCTGAAACCTCAATTGAGGTCAGTGAGCACGAAACCAGACCTCGTGAAATCGTTCCCGACGAACGACTGTTTCACATAACCGCTCCCTTGACAGGAGTTTTTTACTCGCGACCTCGCCCTGACTCTCCGCCTTTCGTAACTGTCGGAAGTGTAGTTGAACCCGACCAAGTTGTTGCTTTAGTTGAGGCGATGAAGTTCTTCAATGAGGTCAGAAGCGAAGTGAAAGGCATCGTCAGGGAAATCATACCAAAGGATGGACAACTGGTCAAACACGGAGATACACTGATTGTTTTGGAGCGACTTGATTGACACGGAGGCGAGCGAGAAATGACCGCAATCGTTCAACGGCGAATGCTAATCACCCTCCTTGTTGGATTTGTTGCCTTTTTGGTCGCTTTTAAACCGTTCAGGCTCGGCCCGTTTGAGGAATTTCGTGTTGAGTTAAGGATGCGCTACCGCTTCGTTGAGCCTTTCTCTCAACTGGCGAAAGACCGACCGATGGAGCAGTTAGTTCGGGAAATTCTGGAAAAAGCGAAGTTTGAAAAGCCAGAATTCACCAGCATAAAAACCGTCGGTGAACACGTTTTGGTCATTGAGGATGATGCTGCTGGTAGCATGTCGGAAGCCTTGAAGCGGCAGGAGCAACTTAACTCGATAATCCTGAGAAGCTTTCCAAAAGCGCAGTTGATTGATTCGGAGCGTCAAGCAAGGGGCGAGCGGCCAGTTTGGCAGATTGGGCGTATTGGGATTTTCAAACCTTCCTTAAACCTTCTGCTGGGATTGGACTTACAGGGAGGTTCTCGCATTGTCCTTCAATGCCGCCGTGCTGAGTTTGTTTTCGAACTTGACAAACCTATTGACCCGAAACACCGGGAAGCAGCACAGGAAACGATAACCGCTGCCCTTGAGCGAAAAGGGTTGGAGAATTTTGATGTGTTGGTGGAGGAAACTGGTAAGGTGATTTTTGTCCGATCACAAGCCACTGCGAGGGAGGCGGAAAGTCAAGTCCGATTGATTGAGACGACCCTCCGCTCACTTTACGGTGGCGCCCGGGAGCTGAAAGAGCGCCGCCAATTCTTCCCGTTGGACGCCGCGAAAGTTAACACTGTCAGAGAAATCGTGGAACGGCGAGTGAACCGATACGGGGTTTCTGAGCCGCAGGTTTACGTTGAGGGGACAGACAGGGTAGTTGTTGAAATGCCCGGTGTCCGCAACCCGGAAGAAGCCCTCAGGCTTATCGGTGAGATGGGAGAACTTGAGTTCAGGAGCGTCCCGGAAAAATACCGAGTTGAAGTTGAAACGAGCCCCACAGGAACGAAAGAGCAAGTCATATTCCGCGACTCCCAAGGCAGGGAAGTGCCTCAATATCAGGTCTACGCCGAATCAAAATTAGTTGTCAAGGGGACTGAGTTAAGCCCTCCAACTGTTGTGGGTTACGATGAGTTTGGTCGTCCAGAAGTTCACTTGACTTTGAACCGGGAAGGCGCTCGTAAGTTCGCCGACTTCACCCGCCGAAATGTCGGAAAACACCTGGCAATCTGGTATGACCGGGAGTGCATAAGCGCACCGGTCGTTCAAGAACCGATTCTGGACGGTCGCGCCCGCATAACAGGCATCGGCTCGTTTGAGGAGGCGAACTTGCTTAAAGTCATCTTGGACGCAGGTGCTCTACCCGTTCCAGTTTCCGTTCTTTGGCGTCAAAGCATATCGCCTACTTTGGGAACTGACACAATCCACAAAAGCGTCAACGCGGGAATCCTCGCCGCAATTTTGATTGCCGCCTTCATGATAGGTTACTATCGTTTGCCCGGTGTGCTTGCTTGTGTGGCTTTGTTGATTTACTTTCTGATCGTGCTTGCGGTAATGAGCCTTCAAGTTGGGGATTGGCGTCCAGTTTTAACTTTGCCGGGAATTGTCGGTTTGATAGTTTCGTTGGGTATGGCAGTTGATGTCAATGTCATCAGTTTTGAGAGACTCAAAGAGGAATTGAGGGCGAAACGACCTTTGCGCACCGCCGTTGAACTCGCCTTTGAACGTTCTTGGACAGCCATCCTTGACGCCCATGTGACCGTTTTGATCGCAGCAGCGGTCCTTTACTACTTCGGCACAGGTCCAGTCAAAGGCTTCGCCACAACTTTGACCATTGGCACTCTCGCCAACTTGTTCAGTGCTTTCTTCTCGGTTCGGGGCATGATGGAATGGGTTGTCCGAACCAAAATCGGGGAGCGAACAAGCTGGTTCCAGACCTTCGCGGACATTCCCGCAATTCAACGGTTAATCACCGCTCAGCGATAACCTTGAAGTGCGAAGGAAGGGATGACAATGCAAGTGACCGAGCGATTCGACATTGTGGGCAAAACGAAGATTTGGTTGGGGGCTGCTATTGCCGTCATGCTGTTAGGCCTAATGGGGCTGTTCGTTCGGGGGTTCAACCTGGGTTTGGACTTCACAGGCGGTGCTTTGTATCAGTTCAAATTCCCCGAAAAAGTCGCCACAACGCCAAGGGAGGAAGTTCAAATCGCAAGCGAAGTTCGTTCCATGCTTGGGCGTTTGAATTTGCCCTCCCAACCCGTCATCCAAATTGCTGAAGGCGACACCCTGCTCATCCGCTTGAAGATTCAAAGTGAAAGGGAAAGCGAACGGTGGAGAGCAGAAATTTTGCAAGCTCTCAGGCAAAAGTACCCGAAAATTGAAGAAGCGGGAACAGAATTCATCGGCTCTGTGGTCGGGAGCGAATTGACGAGGTCCGCTATTTTGGCAACCATTTTCGGTTTGGTGCTCGTTTCCCTTTTCATTTGGTTTCGTTACCAAATTCTGGGTGCAGGTTGGTTGTTCTCTTTGGGGGCACTATTTGCCCTTGCCCATGATGTCTTGGTCCTCGTCGGCTTCACCGCCTGGTCGCAAATTGAGGTTAACAGCTCCTTCATCGCTGCACTGTTGACGGTGGCGGGTTACTCGGTTCAGGATACGGTGGTCATTTACGACCGAATCAGGGAAAACTTGAAGGTTCGTCGCGGTTGGGCATTTGAGCGAATCGTCAACTACAGTTTGCTTGAAACTATGTCCCGCTCAATTAACACCTCTTTGACCACAGCATTTGCTTTGTGGGCGATTTTGCTGGTTGGCGGAGTTGCTGTCAAGCCCTTAGCCTTCTCCCTTTTCATCGGCATCACCGCAGGAACATACTCATCCATTTTCATTGCAGCCCCGCTCGTCTTGTTGATGCAGCGTTGGTGGGAAGCTAAGGCAGCACTGAAGCGCCCCGCTGCAGCGCCGGTTCGTCGCCCTGTTCCAGAGCAGCGCCCAATTTTGCGGGTAACGACCCCTACTGCGGAAGCGGAAGCAGGTGAAGTGGCGGAAAAACCAGCTTCGTCGCCAACCGGGAGCATCCTTCGTCCAAGCGCAACAACGCCTTCCCCACGAAAACCTCGACGGAAGCGTCGGCGATAGAGTTCTGACAAGTATGGGAAAGTGAGGCTGCTGCTAAACCCTGCCAAAACCGATTCCATGTCCTTTGACCACGGTGTCGCGTCACAGGTTTGACAAAGAGGTGGCAGGATATGCAGTTTCAAAGACCCGATGGTCGCGCACCAGACCAGATGCGTCCTATCAGATTGGTTCGCGGTTGGCATAAGTTTGCGGAAGGTTCATGCTTGATTGAGGTCGGCAACACGCGAGTTCTCTGCACCGCTTCGGTCCTTGACAGAGTTCCGCCTTTTTTGAAAGGCACAAACACTGGCTGGGTTACCGCCGAGTATGGAATGCTCCCGCGAGCCACCCACACCCGAAACGAAAGGGAAGCTCGGTTGGGGCGGCAAGATAGCCGCTCGATTGAAATCCAACGCTTGATCGGTCGTTGCCTTCGAGCCGCTGTTGACCTTTCCGCCCTTGGCGAACGGACAATCGTCATTGACTGTGATGTCCTGCAAGGAGATGGGGGGACTCGAGTCGCCGCTATAACCGGGGGGTTCGTAGCCTTGGTGGAAGCACTTTGGAAGATGCAGCAAGAAGGTTTGCTCAAAAAGTTGCCAATTTACGGCTGCCTCGCCGCAGTTAGTGTCGGTATCGTTAACAAGCAGATGCTCCTTGACTTGAACTACGATGAAGATTCCCGAGCAAGCGTTGACATGAATGTCGCTATGTTGGAAGATGGACGGCTCGTTGAAATTCAAGCGACTGCCGAAGGCGAAGCCTTTACGAGGGAGCAGTTTGATCAATTGCTTTCCCTCGCCCAAAAAGGCATACGACAACTGATCGCGTTGCAAAGGAAGGTTCTGGAAGGGATTTTGTGACTTGTTTATTGAGTGGAAGGCAAGAGGCGAAAGCGAAGTGATGTCAAAGCGAGGGCGAAGTTCAAGAAAAAAACACCATGTCCCCCACGATTTCTTGCGCCGCTCCGCTGACTCCTTGTGGCTAACCGTAATCCCAACTAACGAAGCCAGAAGCGAAACTTCGGGAGTTCGCCCTCAAACGAATCCGTCTCCTAATCTATCAATCGCTCCAACCCAACAGCCCTTGACGCTTTGATAAGAACCAAGTCTCCCGGCAGCAAGAGCTTTCGCCAATTCTCTTTTGCAGCTTCCAAAGTTTCAAACCTAACAATCCGCTCGCTTTCCATCCCGCAACTTTCAGCGCCCTCAGCGATAGCCAATGCGTTCTCGCCCACAACGATTAGCAAATCAACGGTTTCGGCGGCAACTTGTCCGACTTCGTGGTGTCCTTGATGGTGAAATTCACCGAGTTCCAACATTTCACCCAACACGGCGACTTTGCGTTTTGCTGGCAACGCTTTTAAAGTTCGCAACGCAGCCTTGACAGAATCCGGATTGGCGTTGTATGCGTCGTTGATGACCCAACATCCCGGCGGGTCAAGCCACTGTCGTTGCAAGCGCATCTTTGGCGGTCGGAAATCCTCAAGCGCTTTGGCAGCAACATCCCAATCAATGTCAAGAACCTTGGCAACCGCAAGTGCACTCAAAGCGTTGCGAGCGTTATGCTCCCCCAAAACGGGCAGTTTCAGGCTAACGGTATGTTTCCCGTCAGTCGCCGAAAGCGATGTTCCTTCCCAGTTGACTTGACAATTTATCGCCCTGACATCCGCATTTTGGGAAAACCCGAAAGTGACCACTTTGCCCCTTGCCCGCTCGCGCAAAAAGCCAAAGAATTCGTCATCGGCAGGCAAAACAGAAAACTCGGCGAAATCCCGTTGCCTGTCCCTAATGTCCAATCCCCATTCTCCCAAAATTTCCGCTTTCGCTTCCGCAATATCTTGTTTTGAACCGAGCAGACCTATGTGAGCGGTGCCGATGTTGGTGATCACAGCGATATTTGGAGGGGCGATGCGGCAAAGGTATTTGATATCGCCCTTCTTGCGCATCGCGTATTCAAGCACTAACGCTCGGTGCTCACTCGTCGCTTGCAAAATTGTCAATGGCACTCCAATCTCGTTGTTGAAACTTTCCGGCGAAACAATTGTCGGCATTGAAGTTTGAACGATACTTGCTACCATCATCTTCGTCGTGGTTTTACCGCTGCTGCCCGTAATGGCGATGACTCTCAAATTTCCCCCCGAAGAACGCAAAAAATTGAGGTAGTTGGCCGCAAGGTCACCTAAAGCCCGAAGCGTGTCGGCCACTACGATTTGAGGAACTGGCAATGGAAGCTGACGGGCGACAACGACCGCAACCGCCCCTTTTCGAACCGCATCGGCAGCGAATTCGTGACCGTCAAAGCGTTCACCTTTCAAAGCGACAAACAAATCCCCTTGACAAATTCTCCTGCTATCGGTGCTCACCCCGCTGACTCTTTCTTCGCCCTCAGAGTTTACCAGCCTACCTTTTGTCCACTCGGCAACCAACCGCAAAGGTATCGGAACCATCGGCACATCACCCGTATCTCATTGTAGCCCACGAAAGTCAAGTTGGGACAAACTATTTGTGAGGCGTGAAGGGACGCGAAATAAGAGCGAGGCGGTGTTTTGAAAGTTGGGTTCTGCTCAACCGAAATCCGTTTGAGTTTTGCGAGCAGATAGGCATACCTTTACGGGCGCAACTTCGCCATTCGCTGTGAAAACCCTGTAAATGAGCCCGAGGCGAAACGGCGATGAAGCAAGGCGAAACTGGGACGGGAATCGAGAAAATTTCAGGTTGGTCACCGCTTTGGCGACTCACTTTGTTCGTGACTTTAGCATCCTTGACGGTTCTTTTTTGCGCTGTCATGGGCGTAGCGATCGCTTGGGTTTGGCTTTCAACTGAGCATGAGATTCCGTTGGAGTTTTCAAAGATTCTGCCGGAACATCGGTTCATCGTGTCGGCAGCAGTTATCAGCGCTTCATACCCCCCGTTGATTCTTTTGACCTTCGCCTTCATGCGCAGGATTAGTCAAGGCTCGCTTGAGCCGTTCGGTTTAATTCGCAGGAATTGGCTGAGAGATTTGATGCTTGGAATCCTGTTCGGTGCGACCTTTGTGGCTGCCATGTTCTCATTTTACGCCTTGACGAGTTTGGTTCACTTCAAGCCAGTCCCACAAGTTAACTGGGGACATTGGTTCATCATGAGTTTTTGGTTGTGCCCGCTCGTTGGCTTCACCGAGGAGTTGGTCTTCCGCGGCTATTTGCTCAGTGAGTCTGAAAGGTGGAAAGGGAAAAAATTTGCTGTCGTCTTCACCAGCATGCTTTTCTGGCTCGCCCATTTGGGGCAGGGGAATGTTCACGAACCCTTGGGAATTGCGGGGACACTGGTTCTGGGCGTCGCTTTTGCGCTCATGAGATACTTTACGGGTGGGCTTTGGTTTCCAATCGGATTCCACGGGAGTTACGATTGGGTGACTTTTTGTTTTGGTGGCGACATCGGGCTGGGGTTACCCATATTGACAGACTTCAAGCCGAATGTCCCCGCTTGGCTGGTTGGACCATCGGGACATGTTGGATTGATGGATTTGGCATTTTACCTTTTGCTGCTTTTGAGCGTTGTGCTTTTGATGCCGAAGTTTTGGCGGAAAGGGGAAAATTCAGTGCAGGAAAGTCAAGGGCAGCAACTTCAAGGTGATTTGCGTTAAACGGTGGCTATCCGAAAAGGCGATGCCCCCGCGGAGCCAATTTTCGGTTTGGCGGAAACCGAACTATTCGGTGAGCGAATTTTTTCTGATTGAGCAAAAGCCAAACCCCAAGAATGTCCCCAAATCACTCGGCATACTCCCTTGCAGAGAAGAGACAAACTTCACCGCGAGACAACGCGCAGTTGGCGGTCTTGAAGGGGTAGATTGATGGGGACATTGCCAGCACGGTGCGATGCGTGGAAAGCGATTCCTATCTCCAATGCTGCGCGACCATCGTAGCCACTGGAAATTGGTTGCCTGTCTTGTTCAATCGCGTCAATCAGGTCTTGCAAAGCCGCTTGCATTGGGGGTGTGAAACGGGGTGGGTTTGGATAGTGCTTTCTTCGAAGCAGGTATCTGGGTCGGAATTGGTAAGCGGGGCGTTGTGGGTCTGGAGGGTAGACATCGGCGTAAACTTCAACTTGAACGCCGTCGTTGAAAGTGTCAATTCGGATTACCCCGTTGGAGCCGTGGAGTTCGATGGTGAAACCTTGTCCGCCACCGACATCCGCGAAAGCGAAGACTCCGTTGCGGAAGTGAACAACGCCGTAACCTCCGGGGTCGGTCGGATGGTCATCGCGAACCCAACCGCAAACCCAATCTGCGTCGCCAGCAAAGTATCTCATCATGTCCCAAAGGTGAGTTCCATTGTGCAAGAGCCATGTCCACATAGTCCCGTGAAGGCGAACCAAATCGCCAATTACACCGCCTTCAAGTAACGCTTTAGCTCGTTGGTAAGTCGGATGGTAGCGGCGTGGGTGATTGACCAAAATTTTCGTCCCCGACCTTTCACACGCCGCAATCATTTCGTCCGCTTCTTCAAGGGATGTTGCCATTGCCTTCTCGCAAATTTCCCCTTTGACTCCCGCTTCAGCGGCGGCGATGACAACTTGGG
>JANZZQ010000112.1 GCA_026419315.1 Armatimonadota bacterium
GGTCAAGGGCTTCAAGAGCACCAAGCCTTATCGCAGATGTGACTGAGACATTGATGCCCGCAATCAAAGGAGCGTTCCTTTTGCCCTCCACGATTTTGCGAAGTTCTTCCCAACTCGTGATAGCCATCGTTATCACCTGCAATGATTTTGGCTCAACTTGACCGTGATGGAAATTTGACCAAAGCAACATTTTCTCGTCGCTTTAGCCAAGACGAGGGAAAGTTTACCTGATGACCACAAGAAAATTGTCGTTTGACAGCGACGACATTTTTGTTGCTCAATCAGTTTCAAACCCTTTGGCTTCCACCTTAGCGGCTGCAACTCAAACTTACCTCTCTTTCGCTTTATCCGGTAATGAACCACTTTCTGCCTCACTTATCCTCACCGCCTCGTTTCTTGTTCGGAGGGTTCGGCAGGAGCCTCACCCTCCCAACGGAACAAAATGGGAGGGCGAACTTCCCAGTGAGCCAATTGAATTTCACTCTAACCGTTACCACCAAATTTAATCCCTCCTGAATTCCACCCTCGCCTCTTCTCCAACCTTCGTCACCAACTTCTCAACCAACGATGCATCCAAGTAACCTACATCACGAAGCCTGTATGGGACAGTGTGGTTTGGGTTAGCAAAGCGCAAGGCTGCTTCAAGGGCTTTAGGGTCGTTGCGAAGGTGGCGAATCAGACCATCAAGGTCTAACACCAACTTGGGCTGCCAACGAACAATAACCTTGCCAATCCCCTTCGCCTCGTAACCTGAAGGGAAATTGTCGGCAAACCAAACCCTGATTTCTTTCAACTGCTCCTCAAGCCTCTCAATCTGCGACTTCAGTTGCAAAGCCTTCCGAAGCAACTTCGTCGCTTCCTTTGTCTTGTCTTGAACTGCTGTCGCCATTTCTGAACACCTCCATCTGTGGTTGATTACTTGATGAACCTCGTCGTCCCGATTATCCGCCCTTCGCCATCCCTGATTGCACCAGAACCTGTATCGGGAGCGACAATCAACGCCTCATGCTTCAAGCCAACTGTCTTGAGAGCCATCAAGGCTGGCAAACTGACGATTACAACCGCTTCAGGGTCATTGAACTCTTCAGGAATAGACGAAACAGAAAACTTTCGCTCCACAACCTCAACGCCATCAACCCTGCCGACAACCTCGTCTACTTCCTCAAGCCTGAAAACTTTCCCCGATGGCTCAATCCTAAACTCGCTCCCATCCTTTTTGCGAACAAGGATTGAGTGAGGAGTCATGTTCACATACTTCACGACCTAAGCACCTCCTTGATGTATTCCTTGACAGTTTCCTCTGTTATCCCCTGACTTTTCAGCCAGTCAAGGGCTTTTGCGCCAGTGTAGTCCTGCAACTCGTTCATTTTCGCCAAAACCGCTCTCGTGTAAATCTTTTGAGAAGCCCTTTCAGGGAACTTTCGGATGTAAACGATGTCCTCTTCCGTTATCAGCGATGACAAAAACTTTCGCCCTTCATCGGTCAAAACCATCAACTTCCTTTGAACTTGCTCGTTGACCCACTGCCGGTAAACTCGTTTCAGTGTTGCGATGGGTTTTGCTTGTTCTCTCAACCTGTCAATTTCACGCTGAATGTAGTCCCACAACTCGTCGGGCGTTTCGGCAATGAAGTAGCCAGCGAGAGCATCGTTGCTGGCGCAAATGGGATGACCTTTCAAGCGAAGCCGATGCATCACATCCCTAAGTTCCCTCGTAGGGTCTGACCCCAACTCAATCCCCATCTAAAGTTCCAAGTCTCTGTGGAAACCTTTCAATGGCAGGCAGAAAGTTGGTGGGAGATTTGCCTTCTGAGGAGCTGAAAATTCTGCTGTTCTAAAGGGCGAATCTTTGCTGTGTCCTCTGGAGTAAAAGGTTTTGTCGGCAATGAAAGGGGTGCACCCTTCCGGAGAGTAGACTAAAATTTGGTTGCGAAATTCTTGTGTTGCCGGAAACCTATGAGCTGTAAAGGGGTGAGTTGCGATTCAATTTCTCGCAAGTTCGTTCATCGGGCTATTGGCGGGTTTATTAGGTGGGCTCGTAGGGCTTGGCGGCGGAGTTTTGATGGTGCCGCTTATGGTTGAGTTGCTCAAAGTCCGACAACATCAGGCTCACGGGACAAGTTTAGTCGCTATTGTGTTTACTGGTCTCACGGGCGCTATTGCTTACGGGTTGGAGCGTTCCGTGGATGTTGTGGCTGCTTTATTGCTGGCTTGCACTGCAATTTTGACAGCGAGGCTTGGGGCAAAATTCATGGCGGTTCTACCCGAGTGGAGGCTGAAGCGTTCTTTCGGGGCTTTCTTGTTGTTCATTGCTTTCCTACTTGCCCTTAAACCCTATTTCCCTCATTTTCATTTCGGCGCCACACTCATCGGGAAAGCAGTTGTCTTTCTAATCACAGGGGCATTTACCGGTTTCCTCTCGGGGATGATGGGGGTGGGGGGCGGGCTAATTATGGTGCCCGTTATGGTGTTGGTTGTCGGACTAAGCCAACACACCGCTCAAGGAACCTCGCTTTTGGTAATGGTGCCGACTGGAGCAGTTGGAGCATGGACGCATTGGAGGTTGGGGCATGTTAGTTGGAAGATTGTTCCCGGTTTGATTGTTGGCATGTTGATGGGCACATTCTTAGGAGCAAGATTCGCTCACCTGTTGCCCGAACATCATCTGCGGTTACTTTTCGTCGCTTTCATGGTGGTCATGGGCGCTCGATATTTGACGGTAAAACCAACAGACTCTCAACAATTGCAGTGAGGTGAGGGTAAGTCGTGTAGGGATTTCCCTGAATAGGTTCACGGGTAACTTCACCACACGCCCGGAGTAATTCCCCTACGACATTGGGATGAAAAACCTGCTTTTCAGATGAGGAAAACTGACGGAAGTGTAAAACCCTAAGTGAGCTGAAAATTGTAGTAACAAAAACTCCCTTTGGGCTACGATACAGAAAGGAGGACGAAGCCAAGGAGGGATTGGAAATGCCGCCGGCACTGATTGAAAGACCCAAAGTTGCGCCGCCGTCTGATGACAAAAGGTGGAGGATAGTGGAAGGGACGATGAGGCGTCACGGATATCAATCGCATGCTCTTATAGAAACGCTCCACACTGTTCAAGAGACTTTCGGCTACATTGACGAGGATGCGATGAAGTTCGTTGCCCAATCTTTAAGGGTTCCGCTAAGTCAAGTTTACGGGGTTGTGACCTTCTATCACTTCTTCACCCTCAAGCCTCAAGGCGAGCATATTTGCGTTGTTTGCCTTGGCACCGCTTGCTACATCAAAGGTGCACCTCAGATCTTGGAAGCCATTGAACGAACCTACGAAATTAAGCCTGGAGAAACGACGAAAGATGGGAAGTTATCGCTACTTGCCGCCAGATGCTTGGGGGCATGCGGGTTGGCACCCGTAGCCGTTTTTGACGGGCAAGTAGTCGGGAAGTTGAGCCCTGAAGAGGCGTTGAATCAAATTCGGAGGTGGGAAAACGATGACAGTAGATGAGCTGCAACAATTAGCGGCGAAGGAACAGGAGGAAAAACAACACTACAAGTGTTGCATAAATGTCTGTGTCGCAACTGGCTGCATAATGTGTGGGAGCGAGAGGGTGAAAGAAGCCCTTGAAGAGGCTGTCAAGGAACGAGGGTTGGAAAAGGAAGTGCTTGTCAAGGGTGTAGGTTGTCTCGGGCTTTGCTCTGCAGGTCCGATGATTTATATTGAGCCAGACGGAATCATTTACCACAAAGTCAGCCCAGAAGATGCCCCTGCCATAGTTCAAGGTTTGATTTCAACCCCCGTTGAACGCCTCATCTGCTCCCCTGAGATGCCCTTCTTCAAACGCCAAGTGAAAATAGTCATGGAAAATTCAGGCATCATTGACCCAGAACGGATTGAAGACTACATAGCCGTTGGCGGATACCAAGCTCTGGTGAAAGTCTTGACAGAAATGTCGCCGTCGGAGGTCATTGAAGAAGTTGCGAAAAGCGGGCTCAGAGGTCGCGGCGGTGCTGGTTACCCAACAGGGCTGAAATGGAGCTCCGTTGCGAAAGCAAATGGAGTGAGAAAGTTCATTATCTGCAACGCCGACGAGGGGGATCCTGGTGCTTACATGGACAGGACAATCCTTGAAAGCG
Source organism: Armatimonadota bacterium (assembly GCA_026419315.1). Taxonomy (GTDB): domain Bacteria; phylum Armatimonadota; class Fervidibacteria; order Fervidibacterales; family Fervidibacteraceae; genus Fervidibacter. Next base: position 4,121 of record JANZZQ010000112.1, read on the forward strand.
ACCCCCACAGAGTCATTGAAGGCATGATCATCGGAGCTTATGCTGTTGGTGCCCAGCAAGGTTACATCTATGTTCGAGCCGAATACCCATTGGCGATAAAGCGCCTGAGGACAGCAATTCGTCAAGCTGAAAGGTTAAACTTGTTGGGAAGCAATATCCTCGGAACCACTTTCAGTTTCCACATTGAGTTGCGAATAGGTGCGGGTGCGTTCGTGTGCGGTGAAGAGACAGCCTTGATAGCTTCAATTGAAGGCAAAAGGGGAACACCTCGCCCTCGTCCGCCTTACCCAGCCGAATATGGCTTGTGGGGTTACCCAACACTCATCAACAATGTTGAAACCTTCG
>JANZZQ010000113.1 GCA_026419315.1 Armatimonadota bacterium
CGCTTCTCCCATCTTCTCCGCCATCCCAGCCAGGACAGCGTCAACGATGGCAGGGCTACATTGACAACCTGCTTTTAACCTCCAACATGGTCGCCTTCGCTTCATGACCGGACAATGTTCACACATCAACCTGTCAACAACGGGAAGTTTCCAACATGGGGAGAAGGGAGTGAGCAGGTGTCTGTATGCTGGTCGTTTTTCCTTCCCCTTTTTGATGTCCACTACCAGTTGCCCCGCTCTTTTGGCTCTCAGCCTCAAAGTCGGTCCATGCCGCCAATACTCAATGAAAGCCCAAACGGACTGAACGAAGCTGGCAATAAGCAAAGGCGTCAGGAAACTCCTCAGGGCATCTACTCCCCTCATTGTCAAGTCTGTGTTGGAACCTGCGATAGCAGCGAAGACAAAAGGCATGGAGAGCCAAGCAAAAGCACTTGACAAGAAGACAGTGATCCCGATAGGTCTCCAGTCCCAGTAAAGACCGAGCAAACCGAGAACGACCATCCACCCACAGCAGTAGAGGAAGTAAGCCAAAGTGTTGGCGACCCTTGCTACCCTGTTTGGGTCAATTGGAGAGGTGAAGTGACCGCTTAGTCCGCCCCAAACGAGATAGCCGATACCTAAAACTGCTCCGATAGCACCTATCCAAAGCAACCAACGACTAACATCGGTGCGCCAAGATGCCCAATCGTGCCTCATGAGGCAGCCTCCCGTTGCTTGCCTTCTCTGACCAGTTCCTCCAAGGCTTCAGGTTGGTTCGCTTCGGCAAGGGCATCTTCCATCCTAACGATGCCTTTGAGCACAAGGTTTGCCAGACTTTGCTCCAAAGTCATCATACCCTGTTTCAAACCGGTTTGCAAAACTGAAGGGAGTTGGAAAGTTTTCCCTTCCCGGATGAGAGCGCGAACAGCCGTTGTCCCAACAAGCACTTCAAAAGCAGCAACCATTCCCTTCCTATCTGCTCGCCTCACCAACCTTTGCGAAATCACTCCGACAAGGCTGATCGCTAACTGCATCCGAATTTGTTGCTGTTGATGGGTTGGGAAAGCGTCAATGATTCGGTCAATGGTTTGGACTGCGTCTGGGGTGTGAAGTGTGCTTAGAACCAAGTGACCTGTTTCGGCTGCCGTGACTGCCAATGCAATGGTTTCAAGGTCACGCATCTCTCCAATCATGATGACATCTGGGTCTTCGCGCAACGCGTATTTGAGGGCATTAGCGAAGGACAGCGTGTCGCGACCGACTTCGCGCTGGTTGACCAAAGCCAACTTGTCTTGGTGGATGAACTCAATTGGGTCCTCCACAGTAATGATGTGGAGGGGGAATCGGTTATTGATGTAGTCGATCATCGCTGCCAGGGTCGTTGTCTTGCCACATCCGGCAGGACCGGTAACAAGGACAATTCCCCTCGGTCGTTCACAGAAATGGCGAACTATAGGGGGTAAGCCCAGTTCCTCAAAAGTAGGGATGCGGGGCGGGATAATCCGGAAGACCGCTTCAACCGTTCCCCTTTGCATAAGGACATTTACGCGGAACCTCGCCAAGTCAGGAATCGTGAAAGCGAAGTCAACCTCTTTCCTGCGTTCAAATTCCTCCTGTTTGTCATCGGGGAGGATGGAAAAGACAAGCCTTTGAGTGTCCTCGGGGGTAAGAGGGGGCACATTGGTTGCTGGGTAAAGTTCACCGTGTAGCCGAAACAGAGGTGGAGCACCTGCTTTCAGGTGGACATCGGAACAATTCCTTTGGACCCCAAACTTCAAAATGTCTTCCAGCGCCAAAGTCTGGGTCATCGTTTTCACCCCCTTAAGAACTCGCTATGGCTGCTGCCTGCTCTGCCGAGATCAAACCCATCTCTAACGCCTTTTGCCTAAACTCCAAAGGGTTGCTGCACTTCATGTATGCATCTTCAAAACTCACGACACCTTTCTTGACCCATTCAAGCAAGTGGTCATCCAGGAGTTGGCAACCGATGTCCGTCCCCGCTTTAATGTGGCTGTAAATTTGGTCGGTTCGACCTTGACGAATTAGTGAACGAACGGCAGGCGTGACAATCATGATTTCCATCGCTGCGACTCGTCCCGGTTTGTCACAACGGGGGACAAGTTGCTGGGAGATAACAGCCTGCAATGTGCTTGCCAGTTGAACCCTAACTTGAGGTTGCCTGTCGGGGTCAAACGCGTCAATGATTCGGTCAATGGTTTGGGGAGCGTCAATGGTGTGGACGGTGCTGAGAACCAAGTGACCGGTCTCTGCTGCGTGGAGAGCCAAAGAAATGGTCTCCAAGTCTCGCATCTCTCCAACGAGGATAACATCGGGGTTCTGGCGGGTGACATGCCTCAGCGCTTCCGCGTAAGTTTCGGTATCAATCCCGACTTCCCTTTGGGTGATTGAGCATAGCTTGTCCTGATGCCAATACTCAATTGGCTCCTCAATAGTTATGATGTGGGCGCGCCGATTCTCATTGATGTAATCAATCATCGCAGCAAGGGTCGTTGTCTTCCCGCATCCAGTCGGTCCGGTGACCAAAACCAACCCCCGCCTTAGCATGGCAATCTTTTTGAGAACTTGAGGCAGCATCAACTCGTCAATGGTCCTCACCTTGCTGGGAATGACTCGGAAAACACCACCCAAGTTTCCCTGTTGGTGGAAAAGATTGACTCGAAATCGGCTGAAGCCCGGCACCTCATAAGCCAAGTCAAGCTCCAGTTGAGTCTCCAGCTTTTGGATTTGCCAATCCGTGAGGATGGGGTAAACGAGTTCACGAATGGATTCAGGGGTGAGAACAGGATAATCCGTCTTAACCAGCCTGCCATGCACCCTGAAGAAGGGAGGTTGTCCAACCTTTAGGTGCAAGTCACTGCCTTCCCTTTCCACCAGATCCCTCAAGATGTCGTCCAACTGCAAAGCCATAGCCGCCACCTCCTTTGCCTTGTTCTTGCTCTCGCTTCACTTACTGACCTCCGCTTTGTTGAGGTGAACGCAACAGGGCAGCCCTTTGTTGCCTCTGAGCTTCCTCTGCCTTCCGCCGCTTCTCTTCCAATACTCGGTGCAAAATGTGTCTCATCTCGCTTGGGTTGGTGGAGGCACGAAGTGCAACCTCTGGCGTAATTAAGTCCTGGCGCACATAATCTTCCAACGCTTGGTTCATTGTTTGCATCCCCCAATACCCGCCTTCTTGCTTGTCTTTCGCCATCAGTTGGTACAAGTTGCCAGTTCGACCCTCTTCGATTTCTTTCGCGATTGTTGGCGTGACGACCATGAACTCAACTGCAGGCAGCCTACCCTTCCCATCGGCTCTGGGAACCAATTTCTGGGAGATGATGGAAAGGAGTGAGCGGGAAAGGCGAATGCAAACTTCACGGCGCTCGTGGGGCGGAAACATGTTGACAATTCTCTCCATCGTTTCAGATGCCGATGGGGTGTGAACGGTGCTGAAAACCAGGTGCCCCGTCTCCGCTGCCATCAAAGCGGCATTGAAAGTCTCAACATCTCGCATTTCACCGATCAGGATGACATCTGGGCTTTCGCGGAGAACATACTTGAGGGCGTCGGTGAAAGAAGCGGTGTCGTAGCCAACCTCCCTTTGGCTCACGATGCTCATCTTATCCTCGTAAACATACTCAATTGGGTCTTCAATCGTGACAATGTGGCATTGGCGGGTCTGATTGATGAGGTCGAGGAGGGCAGCAAGGGTCGTGGATTTACCACAACCGGTCGGCCCTGTAACCAAAATCAAACCTTGAGTTGCGTAACCCGGATAGGATGGGTCTGTCACTAACCTTTTCAAAACGGTGGGCAAATTGAGTTCTTCAATAGTTCGGATGCGAAGCGGCAAAACGCGCATCACAATAGCTAAACTGCCCCGCTGCTGGTAAACGTTCACGCGAAATCGGCAAACCCCAGGGAAAGTGAACCCGAGGTCCAATTCATGTCGCTTTTCAAAAGCCGCCATTTGGTCCTCAGTGAGTATTGCTCCAGCAATTTCCTTCAAATCGTTGACTGTCAATGGGGGAAGGTTCAGCCGGTAAACTTTACCGTGAACTCGCAAGCAAGGGGGGGTGCCAACCTTCAGGAAAATGTCAGATGCCTCTATCTCCACGGCGTATCGAATCAGTTGCTCCAAATCAACCATTTAAACCGCCTCCTGAAAACCGAAAAGGGTTTGTCGCCACCAAAGCAAATGATGACACTTCCAAATGCACCGTGTCAACAACCAAACTTCACGGAAACGAAAAGGGCACCCTTGAAACGAAAGTCAAGGGCGCCCTCTGACCTTTCAACGCCCATCAACTTTTTTCTGCCAGTGCTTTTTCAACATCACGGTTCAGGACCGAGTTTGGCGGGAGCGCCAACTCGGTTAGCCCATTCCGACCAAGAACCATCGTAGTTCTTGACAATCGGGT
>JANZZQ010000114.1 GCA_026419315.1 Armatimonadota bacterium
GCCCTCAAGATGGCGGCGCGGGCATGGTGGTAAGGTGCAAGGGTGTTCCCAAACCAACTGTCGTTGGTGATGATAACGACCAAGTTGGCTGGAAAAGTTTGCAGGGAAGTTCCCCCAACAAGTTTTCTCAAGTGGAACGGGAAAAGCGACTCGAAACAAATGGCAATTGCCGGTCTGATGACCAAGTTGACATCTTTGAAAAACAACGACGGCATCGCCCATCGGTTGCCGGGCGTCGTTTGAGTGGGGGCATGGGGCAAGATTTCTTCAAGCCAAGGGAAAAGTTCCGTGCCAGGGATATACTCGCCGAAGGGGACAAGCCGAATTTTGTGATAGACTTCGCTCCACCTCAATGTTTCCCTCGGAGCAAAAACAAAGCAAGCGTTGTAACTTCGCTCGTTTTGCCATTCGGTTGCCCCGACGAACAAAACCGCTTGATGCTTGTTTGCTAACGCTTGAATTTCTTTTGCCCCATAACCCCACTGCCCATCTTCTTTCAATCTCCAAGGCAAAGCCGTCTCAGACCAAACAATTAACCTCGCCCCTTTTTTCGCTGCTTGCTCTGAGAGGTGAAGGTGAGTCAGGAGAATTTCCCGAAGTTCCTCATAGGTAACATCTGGTCGCCATCGTTCTTTGCCGAAATTGCCTTGCACCACCGCAACTTTCAAGTGAGGCAACGAGCTCATTCGCCTTTCCGTTCTTCTCTGTTCTAACCACCCAAACAAGCAAATTGCGGTCAATAACCCGATGGCGGCTACGAGGAATTTGACCCTTCGCTGTCGCCACCACTCAAAGAAGAGGGCGTTGATGAAAGCGATTGTCCCACTTAGTCCGAAACTACCCACCCAGGAAACTAACTGGACGATTGGCAGGAAAGCAACTTGAGTTGAAGCCAAAAGAGCCCAGGGGTAACCGAAAGTGCCTAAACTTCTCAACCATTCTGTCAATAGCCACGATGAACCGACACCGAGGGCGAACATAAAGCCTTTCCTGCGTTGAGCCACCACCCAGACAAAGATTCCAAAAAACACGGCGAACAGACTTTGCCACAACAGGAGCGCAACGAAACCCACAATAGCCCAAATCGCCATCGCTTGGGGAGTTGACTCGGCAAAAGGGGCAAGACCCGAAATCGTTGGGACAAGCCAGTAGTTCGCAAGCCCATGAAAGGCGAAGCCAAAGGTTAGTGAAGCCGTCAAGGAAGCTTGCCACCGAGGTGAATGAAAGGAGGCGAGTAAAGGGATTAATCCAAACCACGCAAGGGGGAAAGCGGCGGGAAAGAAAAGCGGGACAGCAAGGCATATCGCAGAAAAAACCGCTAATGATATCGCTCGCCTCGCAGGCGTTGCCAGTGTCTTGAGATGCGAAACAGCCACTTGTTTCGTTCTGGTTTCCCTGCTCGTTCGTCCGTGTTCCATTCCTCAAATCCTCCTGCCAGCAAGTCCATTATGCTTATCGGTGGTAGTCCATCTTCAAGGACAAACAATTTCTCGCCGCTTGCTTTGTGAAATTGTATCCGACGAACCAGCCGAATTCCATCTGGGGTGTGAAGGTAGCGGAGTTTGTTTTGGAGAACTGCGAGTTGGTGATCAAGGTTTTGGAGTTCCAATTGGAGTTCACATCGTTGCTGGCGAAGGCGGGAATACAACCGAAAATCGTCACCCAACCTCGCCGTCATCCCCACAACGATTGCAAACCAAAGCCCAACCAATAGCCTTTGCTTTAAATCTGGCTCCAGCCGCCTCATCAACACCACTTCCTTTTGCGGGATTGCAGGTGATTGTTATCATGACGCATCAGACCCTGCTCTGCAACATTTCCGGGATTTCAAAGAAAGTGCTCAATGATTTCCGAAAGCGCCCACAACTCAAGGAACTGGACTCACCGAAGGTGTTTCCCGAGGGCGCTCCAACATGTAAAGTAAATTTCGGCTTACCAAGAAGCTCGCCTCTCCAAGCTGGAGGGTTTTCCACAGAGCCAAACGAATTGAACGCTTGCATTGACATTTGCTCTGCCTCACAACTTGAAGGACGGCTTTGCAGCATTCACATAAGCCTTAGAATTTTGTGGTGGCAAGCAAATCAAAACGGTCCTTCAAAGTTTGCGGTGAGCCGAGAAAAGATTCGGGACGCTATCTGGGACACGAAAACGAACTGAAACGACACTCCGGCGAAGGCTTAGGTTAACTGCGAACTTATCTCGGACGGTGATGGAGGATGGTTCATCCGCCGCTTTTTGTAATTCTCGGTCCAACCGCTGTGGGGAAGACGGATGTTTCGCTTTTGGTCGCAGAAGCTTTGAATGCCGAAATTGTCTCTTGCGACAGCGTCGCCGTTTACCGCTACATGGACATCGGTTCAGCAAAGCCAACTTTGGAGCAGCGAGCGAGAGTGCCCCACTACATGCTTGATGTAGTCTACCCGGATGAGCCATACAATGTGGCGATGTATGTGGTTGATGCGGAGAAATCAATTGCAGAAATTTGGCGGAAAGGCAAGGTGGCTATGATTGTTGGTGGAACTTCACTTTACCTTTCAGCACTTCTTGAAGGTTTTGACTTGCCCATTGCACCGCCGAACAAAGAACTGAGGCGTCAACTCTTTGAATTGGTGGAGCGCGAAGGTCCCGAGTCATTGCACAGGAAACTGTGTGAGGTTGACCCTATCGCCGCTAAGCGAATTCACCCCAACGATGCCGTCAGGTTGGTTAGAGCGTTGGAGGTCTACGAGCAGACAGGTAAACCGATCTCGTCTTTTTGGCATAACGCTTTTGAAGCCCCAAAACTAAACCGCTACCCCAATGCGCTTGTGGTTGGCTTAATTTGTGAACGAAGCGAACTTTTCCTCAGGATAGAGACTCGCATGCACCGATTGCTTGAGATGGGCTGGCTTGAAGAAATTCGCAAATTGTTGGATATGGGTTACTCGCCCGAACTCAAATCACTCCGTTCCTTGGGCTACCGGGAGTTCACTCAGGTCGTGTTGGGCAACTGGTCACTTGAAAAAGGTCGACAAGAATATCTGCGCCACGCAAAAGCCTTCGCAAAAAGGCAATGGTATTGGTTCAAAAAGCGCCCGTATGTCCACTGGGTTGACACGAGTTCCAAGACAACCGAACAAGTTGCTAAGGAAGTTTTGAAACTTTTTGGCGAACTCTCGGGGATATAGCATCGGCTGAAAGCCAAAAGTTCGGACAGAAAGCGAAGATTGAATTGCCCTCGTGGCTTCACTTGCTCGGCTCAAACCGACAGTCACCAACAAAATTCGCAAAGACTGAGAAAGAACCCACTTAACGGTTAACTCTCCCGACCGCCTTCGGCATTGTCCGGGAACAAACTCACCACTTCGTTTACAACTTCCCTCAGTTTCCCATTCGCGATCGCATCTCTCAACCGGTCCATCAACCTCAAGTAAAAGTGCAAGTTGTGCCAAGTGACAAGCCTTGGTCCGGTCGCTTCGCCGGCTTTGAAAAGGTGGCGCAAGTATGCCCTACTGTAGCGTTGACAAGTCAAACAGCCACAATTGGGGTCAAGAGGAGATGGGTCGTCAGCATATTTTGCGTGACGCAGGTTAACTTTCCCAACGCTCGTGAAAGCAGTTCCAGTCCTTCCCAACCTCGTTGGCAGCACGCAGTCAAACATGTCAACCCCGAGGGCTACGGCACGGGCGATGTCGGCTGGGGTTCCCACCCCCATCAAGTAGCGCGGTTTGTCTTCTGGCAAAAGTTCTGTTGACAGTTCAATGAGTTCAAACATCGCTTCCTTTGGCTCGCCGACGCTCAAACCCCCAATGGCGTATCCGGGAAATCCCATATCAACCAGCCGTTCTGTGCTTTCCCTTCGCAAGTCAACATAAACGCTGCCGTGAGTGATGCCGAACAGCAGTTGGTCATCTCGCTTGTGAACTCGTTTGCACTTTTCAGCCCAAACAAGCGAGCGTTCCATCGCAAGCTTCGCTTGCTCGTAAGGGCAAGGGTAAGGGACAACATCGTCAAAACACATTGCAATGTCAGAGCCCAAAGCTTCTTGAATTCGGATGCTGTCTTCAGGGGCAAGGAACCGTTCGGTGCCATCGTGGTGTGAGCGGAACCGAACACCTTCATCGGTCACTTCTCTCAAGGTTGACAAACTGAAAACTTGGAATCCACCGCTGTCGGTCAAGATAGGTTGCTGCCAACCCATGAATTTGTGAAGTCCGCCCAATCGCTCAATCAATTGCTCACCCGGTCTCAAGTGCAAGTGATACGCGTTCGACAGAATAATCGTCGCCCCCAAAGTTTCCAAGTCATCGCAAGACATCATTTTGACAGTTCCTTGAGTTGCAATTGGCATGANAACGGGAGTGGTCAAAAT
>JANZZQ010000115.1 GCA_026419315.1 Armatimonadota bacterium
GATGAAAACCGTCCCATTGGGTTGGATGTCAATAATGGCATCGGTCTCTTGCTGTATGTGCTTGATGTGCTTTCCCCTCGGACCAATGACTTCCCCAATTTTCTCTGTGGGAATTTGAATAGAGATGATGCGGGGGGCGTGAGGGGAAAGTTCGGGGCGTGGCTTGTCAATAACTTCAGCCATCCTATCCAAGATGAACTCTCGCGCTTCTTTAGCCCTTTCAAAGGCTTTCTCTATGACCTCAAACGGCAACCCTTTAATCTTCAGGTCCAACTGTATCGCGGTGATTCCGGCGCGAGTGCCGGCAATCTTGAAATCCATGTCACCGTGAGCATCTTCGGTTCCCTGAATATCTGTCAACAGAGCGTAACGGTTATCACCCGTAACCAAACCGATGGAGATCCCTGCAACAGGAGCAAGGATTGGGACACCTGCATCCATTAACGCCAAAGTGCCACCGCAAACGGAAGCCATAGAAGTTGAGCCGTTTGAACTGAGAACTTCGGAGACGAGGCGTATGGTGTAAGGGAACGCTTCTTCGTCTGGGATAACTGGCTCCAATGCCCGCTCAGCCAAAGCGCCGTGCCCGATTTCCCTCCTCGATGGACCTCGCAAAGGTCTTACCTCCCCTGTCGAGAAGGGAGGGAAGTTGTATTGGTGTATGAACCGTTTCGTCACTTCCTCTTCCAAAATCGTTTCCACCAACATCTCCTCGCTTGTTGCTCCCAAGGTGGCAATGGTCAAAACTTGGGTCTCTCCCCGCTGGAACAGACCCGAGCCATGGGCGCGAGGAGAAATCCCGACAGCGCAAGTTATGGGACGGATGTCCGAATAACCTCGCCCGTCAGGACGGATACCCTCGTTCAAAATCATGTCCCGAACAATGCGATGCAAAACCTCGTCAAAGGAAAGAGGCAACAAAGGTTGTTTCTCCTCAGGAATTGCCCCAGTTAACTCAGAAATCGCTTGCTCCTTCAACTCTTTGACTCTTGTCTCCCTCACTTCCTTGCTCGCTTGAAGAACCGCCGCTCTGATTGCACTGCCGTAGCGTTCTTGAATAACTGCCACCAATTCCTCATCTGGCAACATCATCGTGAACGGAACTTTTTCCTTCCCTACCCTATCCCTCAGCTCCTCTTGCATTTCAACCAAGGCTTGAGCGGTTTCGTAAGCCTTGATGATAGCGTCCAGCATTTGCCTTTCCGGAATTTGGTGTGCCCCAGCCTCGATCATAACCACAGCCTCGCGAGTGCTTGCAACTACGAGGTCAAGTTTACTCGCTTCCAATTTCTTGAATGGTGGGTTAACAACCAACTCGCCGTCAAAAAGCCCAATTCTCACGCCCGCAACCGGTCCATCAAAAGGAATATCGGAAATTGTCAAGGCTGCGCTGGCTCCGAGTAACCCGAGGATGTCCAACGAATTTTCGTGGTCAAAAGACAGAGCAGTCACAATCACTTGGACATCGTTGATTGCCCCTTTGGGGAACAAGGGGCGAATGGAGCGGTCAATGAGCCGAGCGGTTAAAATGGCTTGGTCGCTTGGGCGCCCCTCACGGCGCATAAACCTGTGACCGGGGATGCGCCCAGCAGCATACATCCGTTCCTCAAAATCAACGACGAGAGGGAAAAAGTCAGTGCCAGAGCGAGGCTCCGGACTTCGCACAACGGTGACCAAAACCATGCTATCGCCACATCTTGCAACGACAGCAGCATCCGCTTGAGGGGCCAAAACTCCTGTCTCCAAAGTGAAAGTCTGCCCCGCAACTTCTCTTTGAACGACCACTGGCTTCATGTATGACCGCCTCCAGTTTTTAAAGAGCACCATCACGACCTTCGCGTTTGCTCTTCATTTCCTCGGTTTTCAATCTCAAGTTCACACAACCTTTGGGCCAAAGACCTGCACGCTGCCGTTTCCGGTCGGCATGTAATCTCACCTTCAACCTATGTTGCAAACAGCTCACCGTTGCGGTAACAGGCTACTAAACCCTTTCCTTGCGCGAATTCGAGTCCCAGTATGAGTTTGGTCCATCCACTAAGCGGCAGTGCAAATTCTCGGTTCGCTTTCAACAGGACACCAAAGCAAAAGCGCTGCGACGAAAGCGTTTGGAGTTTTCCGAAAAAGTGCCCTGTTGTCAAATGAAGTTTTGTTTGACCAAGGCTTTCTGTCGCTTTCAGGGTAGACTATCTTGCGATCAGACCTGACTTGAACGCCCATTCCAGTTCACCTTCGGCAATGACCCAAGGGAGCAGAAGTTCATGCATTACTGCCTTGAGCCTCTTGTTGTGATTGTTCTGCAGCCTTAGCGGCACGAAGGGCACCGAAAATGTCACGAATTCCCAGCGCTTCAATGACTTCCTTGTAGCGGGTTATGTTCGTCCGTGCTAAGTAACGGAGCAACCTTCGCCTCTTGCCGTGAAGGAGCAACAAGCCTCTCCTTGAGTGCTTGTCCTTTTTGTGGCGGCGCAAGTGCTCCGCCAACCTGTTGATGCGTTCTGTCAAGATAGCGATTTGAACCTCTGGCGAACCAGTGTCGTTGGGATTGCGCTTCCATCTCCGAATCAATTCAGACTTCTCTTCCTTCGTCAACGCCATTGGAACCTATCACCTCTCACTGCAGTGTAAAAGTTTCCCTTCACCCGCTTTTACGGGCGCCTACGCAAGCGAGTAACAGCGGGAGAGTAATTATGTCACCTTCTCAAAGGAGTTGCAGCTAACTTCCTCAACTCTCGGACAATGATTTCCTTCAACTCAGCCCACTCTTCCCTTGCGCGTTGATACTCGGCGGTAGCCAAACGAATCTGCTCGTCAACCTGTTCTCGGTATGCTTCCAGTGCGAGAACGCAAATGGCAGCGAATTCTGGGTCAATCATTCCTGTCCTCGCCAACTCCATGTAACGGTAGAAGTTGCTAACTGCTCCTGCAGCAGCAGGCGCTGCACCACCGGGTGCTGCGCCAGGGGCTCCTCCCATCATTGGCGGTGCCCCCGGCATCCCTGGGGGTGCACCTATTGCTCCGCCATGAGCGGCGAAACCTGGTGGCGCTATTTCGCCACCAGCCTCACCAAAGACTGGAGGGGGACCACCTGGACCAGCAGGGGCGCTGATCATTGGACCACCGTGCCCACCCATTGGACCTCCATGGGCACCCATCCCCGGTCCACCCATCATCATTGGTCCACCGCCCATCGGTCCCATTGGTGCCCCTGGCCCGCCCATTGTCGGTCCAACGCCAACAGTTGGTGCTACCGTTGTGCCTCCAACTAACTGGGCACCAAGATTGCGCAGCCTCTGGAGCAACTGCTGCCTTATATCGGGGAACCAGTTAAGCAACTCCGCCAAAGTCTCTTTTCGGTCTTTCAAGCCCAAGCGGATAATTCGCTGAGGGAATGGCTCCCCTCCAACCGAGGCAAAAACTTGATTCAGTTCGCTGGCAACGAGGGGTGAAGGTTGACCTCGCAAAACCAATTGTGAAAATCGCCAAGGTGTGAGATAAGCCCTCGCAGCAACTGGCAACAAAGCCCTCTGCAAAGTGTCAATACGCCAACGAATTTCTCGCCAAGCATTAAGGTTCGCTGATGCTTGCACCATTCGCTGCTCGGCAGCAATTAACGGGTCTCGGAAGGCGATAGGGACAGCCATAGTCCTCAAGGCGAGGTCTTCAATTGACTTCCTCGTCATAACGGGTCGAGGCTTTGGCGCTTCACGGCGAATTTGAGGAACCGCTCGCAAAGATGGTGGCGCCACAGCCGCCCTTCTTTCCCTTTGCGCTGGTTGCGCTTTCACTACCGTTGGCTTTGCAACCTGCCATTTTGAAAAGTCAATATGGCAATTTGGCTCTACAGCCAACTTCGCCAAACCCTCACGAATGAGCCTACGGTTCAAACTGACCCATTTCCCTTTCTCCGCATAGAAAACTTCCGCTCGAACATTACCCTGGTCATCCTTGGGCTGGTTCGGGCAGACATCTATCCGCACCAACTTCCCCTCAACCAGTTTCTTGACCAGCTCCAAAGCCCTGGTTGCCTGAGGCGTTCCTTCTGTCACTCGAACTCCAATTAACCGAACGCTACCAACTCCTTCCACCTGCAACAAAGAAGGGCTTTCAGCGGAAGAGCAGAGGTAGACACCAGATTGAACTTTTGCTGGCTCTTGTCCAGCCAGGACCACCAACCCCAAAAGAGCCAGCAAACAAGCAGTTACCCAACTTAGCCATCGCGCCATTTCCCATCGCCTCCTTTTTCGGCTGCCAAAGATTGTAGAACAGTCAACATCGTTCGTCAATTACGGTGCCAACGCCACCATTTCCCCCATTTTCCACAAATT
>JANZZQ010000116.1 GCA_026419315.1 Armatimonadota bacterium
TCAATATGCTTGTAGCCGCAACCGATATAATCGCTGCCCTTTGTTTTTGCAATTGCTCCATCTTTGTCCCCTTCTTTGCTCAACTTCTCAAATTTTGACAACCCAGACCTCGTCTTGGTTAAGGTTCGTCATCACAGCAAGAACAAAGATGAAGGACAAATGCAAGCGAGGACTTCTTTTTTGGGGAAAAGTTCCACGACAATGGAGCCCCCGCCGGGACTTGAACCCGGGACCTCACCCTTACCAAGGGTGCGCTCTGCCGCTGAGCTACGAGGGCATTTTCTGCCGAAAATTATAACACACTCCGCATTGCGGCGTTTCACCGTGAGCGCTCAAAAAAACCGAAACTTGAACTTTATCGGTTACGCCTCAACCACTCAAGGTGTTGGCAATGCGAGTTTACAGTGAGCCGAAAACGAAAACAAAGTTTCATCTCACCTTGTCACTCTTCTCTGTCCTCCGCCCCCCGCTTCAGCGGCATTGCGCTTTGTTTCTCGCTTTGTTACAACTTCTTGCTTACTGGCAAGATTCCATGTTTAACGAGTTCGTCAAGCGAGCAAAATTTCTATGGCTTCGGGGGCTTACCTCTGGGCGGGGTTTTCTTCCCCGTGTTGCCATCCACTTGAGGCACTGTAAGAATTGATTGGGGTGAACGAAATGGCGAGAAAAAGTGTCAAGCCTCGGTCCAAAGAAGATGTTTTCGCTTCTGAGGCGACTGGAGATGTAATCTCAGAAGTCACTGAGAGGGCAGAGGTTGAGCGCGAAGAGCACAAACCCGTTACTGAAAGCTTGTCAACTTTGAGGGAAGCTGGCAAAAAAGCTCCAAGACTGTTTGGCATCGCTTCTGGGGTCGAAGGGCTTGACGACCTTTTTTTCACCACCGAGATTCAGGATGGGAAACCCGTTAAAAAGCCTCTTGGCGGCTTCCCTTCTTACGCCGTTGTCAACATCACGGGTGTTCCCGATACCGGCAAAAGCCTGATGGTTGAACAGTTTGCTGTTAAGCAGGCGAGTATGGGCTATCCTGTCCTGTTCGTTACAATTGAAAGCCCAGCGCCCTTTGTTGCCGCGGGTTTGAGACAAAGGTCAGCAGCTATGGGGATTGACTACGAGTCGGTGCAAGACAAGATCATACTCGTTGACGCGGCAAGTTACGGGATTTTGAGACACAGTTTGCCCACGCTTTTGAACACCCTCGCACACGCCATCAGGACCTACGAAACTAAGTCGCTGGTTGTTGACTCAATAACAGGTCTTTACGAAGCGAGGGAGATGATGGCTCGGGATGTTGTCCGCACACTTTTTAACTTCGCAAAGAAATGGCGTCAAACGGCTCTATTCGTCTCCCAGAAACGCAGTGCCCACGAGCAACTTTCGCCTGAAGCGGCTGGCGGTTACGCCGTCAGCCACATCGTTGACTGCTCCATCGTTTTGTCAAAAGTTCTCATTACCAACCGCTTTGAGGCGAAACTTTACAAAGCACCAGTTGGGGAAGTCGTTCGTTTGTTCCGGATTGACGGTTGCAGGCTTTGCGGACACGACACTAAAACCCATTTGATGGAAATTACGGAAACCGGCTTGGTTCGTATCGGTCAGCCCCTCAGCATCGAAGTTGAGGAGTGAGGTGAAGACTGCCAATGGAGGTGAGCGGGAATGGCTGTTGTGGTGAAGCCCCGCCGTTACAGTTTGGACTTTATGGCGATGAGGTTGCTCGCGAAAATCATCAAGTTGCTCGGCGGTCCAAGGAAGATGATTGAATTGCGTCGAGTGACATGGTTGCCGAGTTTGATGGAGGCAGTTTATGTTGTGCTCTTGAGCGAAGTCGAGCGGAAGACAGCAAAGGAAATTGCCGCAACGCTCGGGTTAACGCCCCAAACTGTCCAAAACATCTTGCGCGCAAAACCTGAATTCGCCCTCAAAAGATTGGAGGCGTTGATGTCAGGGGAACTTGAAAGTGTCGATGAAGAGACGAGAACTCACATGGCAGGCGCTTTGGCGAAACTCGCATACGAGAAGGCAAGGATACAAGAGGCGGGAGAGGAGACTCCCTGATTATCAAAGTCACTCCAATAACTCGTAAAGCGTGTTTCGCCTTTTGGGGATGAAGCCGGCATCCCTGATTGCTCGGAGCATCTCATCAAGGGTTGCCCAGTAACGCGCGCCAGCGAGGCGGGTAACATTCTCCTCTATCACGGGATCTCCGAAATCGTTTGCACCGAAAAAGAGAGCCATTTGTGCAGCTTTCAATCCTTGCGTCACCCAAGAGGCTTGGATGTTCGCGAAATTGTCAAGGGCGAGGCGGGCGATGGCTGTGAGTTTCAGGTATGGGTGTCCACCCGCTTGATGCCCTTTTACGCGCTTGCCGAGCGGAGTGTTTCCCGGTTGGAAGCACCAATGGATGAAGGCGGTGAAGCCCCCAGTTTCGTCTTGAAGTTGGCGGATGGCGATGAGGTGCTCAGCGATATCCTCCGGTTCTTCAATGTGACCGAACATCATCGTCGCTGAGGAACGAATTCCCAACTCGTGGGCAGTTCTCATCACTGCCAGCCATTCATCCTTGCTGCATTTCAGTCTGCTGATGATGCGGCGCACTCTGTCGCTTAGAATTTCCGCGCCCCCACCGGGGATTGAGCCGAGCCCTGCCTCTTTCAACTTCAGCAAGACTTCTCGCAAGCTCATGTTTTCAAGTTCGGCGATGTAGAGGATTTCAGCAGGTGATAGGCAGTGCAACCAGACTTGCGGAAACTTCTCTTTTATGGCAGAGAAAGTCCCACAATACCAGTCAAGCCTCAAATCCGGGTTCAGCCCTCCCTGCATCAAAATCTGCGTCGCACCCAGATCGACTGCCTCTTGAACTTTTTGCAGGATAACCTCAAGGGGCAGGACATAGCCTTCCTTGTGTCCTGGCGGACGGTAGAAAGCGCAAAAACTACAGTAGTCAACGCAGACATTCGTGTAATTGATGTTGCGGGAGATGACGTAGGTAACGATAGGTTCTGGGTGCAGTCGGAAACGAATTTGATTAGCCACCATCCCCATTGACAAAAAGTCTTGACTTCTGAGGAGCGCAACAATGTCGCTAAAACTCAGGCGCTTGCCGTCCAACGCCTTTTGTAGGATGGGCAAGATTGTTGAGTCTCGCTCCGTTCTTTGCGCCGAAATCAGTTTCGTCAGTTCCTGCACCATCTTTCCCCCTTTACAACGGAAAACGCCAATGAGCCGAAGCTCAGTTTAACACAACAAGCTAAACTCGGGAAAAGTTCCGACTCTTGACTTGGGCTGTGACCTTAGTCAATATAAGAAGACGGTGATGACGAATGCGGGTTTTGTGGCAGTGGATTTGCGGTTTCTTGTTCGGCGCAATTGTGTTGGCAGCCTTCGGAACGCAAAGGACAAACGTTTGGGACCTATCGGAACCGGCAGCAATTGTCAATAACGCGACAATAACCAAAGGTGAGTTGCTTGACAGACTTTTAGCGGATTTTGGCGAGGAAACTTTAAAGCAGCTCGTCACTTTGAAGTTGCTCGAGCAGGAAGCGCAGAGGGAAGGCATCAACGTGTCCGATGAGGAGGTTCAACGGCAGTTTGAGGAGTTAAGGGCAAAACGAGAAGATTTGAGCAAAAAGTTGGGGCGAGGGAAATTGAGCGATTTGACTTTGCGGGACGAGGCAAAACGATTGGTTTTGCTTGAACGACTTATCGCCAAGCAGGTAGAAGTTTCTGAGAAGGAGTTGCGCGATTTTTACACCCGCCATTTCATCCGCTACAATCGCCCCGAAACGGTCCAAATCCGAGAAATCATTGTTTACACGCCTACGGAGGCTCAGGAGATTTACCGTCAACTGATGAAAACCCCGCCTGCCAAACTGGCGAGCGAGTTTGAGCGATTGTCAAAGGAACGCTCTGTCGTTCCCGGGGCTATGGGGGAGTTCACTTACATTGAGTTGCCGGAGGAGATGAGGCTACCGCTGCAGCGAGCGCAACCGAACGAAATTTTGCCTCCTTTGGCGGTGAGGCTTGGTGGGCAGATAACCTACCGAATCGTTTGGGTCATAGACAAGAAGCCGGGTGAAAGGAATCCTTTTGAAAAGGTCCGCGACAAAGTGCGACAAGATTATATGGTGGAACGGATGGTCATTTTGGCACCGGAATTAATTGAGCGGTTGTGGAAGAAAGCGGAAATCAAATACACCGTGTCGTTTGAAAACGGCACGGGTAGATGAGGAGGTGGCTTTTATGGCGCAAAGAGAGGTTGGCGTCGGTTTGGTCGGTTACGCATTCATGGGGAAGGCTCATAGCAACGCTTGGAGG
>JANZZQ010000117.1 GCA_026419315.1 Armatimonadota bacterium
AGACCAAACCAGTGTAAAGGTAGTTGGAAAACTGCTGCCCTGGTATTCCGCTCATTATCACAAGGGCACAGTAGACGAAAAGCAACTCGGACGAAGTAAAGAGCGGTTTTTTGAAGATTAGGCGCCAAATAGGGTTGATGACAACCAGAAGCATGACCGGGAAAAGAGCTGAGCGAGGCAAGTGACCCGTCCCGATCAAGTCGTAGCGCAAAAATGCAGAATGGCAGCCAGCCACTGTGACGCCTATAACGAGGAGAATCGCAGCAGCGACAGCCTTGACAGTCACTTTCTCCCCCTCAGCGGCAACTCTTCTCTCCGTGATCACAGGTAGCAACCTTGCATCCATTCCATCTGGGTGTTGGACGAGCAACGCCCCAGTTCACCCCTCTGCAAGGCATCATCATTAGCATTTGCAAGAAATCGTTAGCTTTGGTTAGAGCAAATTTTCAAGCCCGAAAACAACCCCCGGCGGAAGCGAAAGAACCTTCTCTATTGCCAGCAAAACTCCGGGTATAAAAGACTCCCTGCTCAACGAGTCGTGCCGAATTGTCAAGACTTGACCCACAGTCCCAAAGATGACCTCTTGGTGGGCAACCAAACCGGGCAAACGAACGCTGTGAATTCGGATTCCGTTCATTTCACCTCCGAGTGCACCTTCCACCAAAACTTCAGGTTGTTTGATTTTCGGTTCAGGAAACGGTTTCCCTCTCCCTTGCAAAATTAACTCGGCTGTCCGCAAGGCTGTGCCCGATGGGGCGTCCGCTTTACCATCGTGGTGCAGTTCAATGATTTCCACCCTGTCAAAATACTTTGCCGCCTCCATCGCAAATTTCATCATCAAAACCGCCCCAATAGCGAAGTTGGGAGCAATCACAACTGGCACTCCCTTGCGTTTTGCCAACTTGTCAATGGCTTTCACCTTCTCCTGAGTCCATCCTGTCGTCCCGACGACGGGGGCAACGCCGCATTCTATCGTTTTCCGAACATTTTCAAAAACGACAGATGGATGGGTAAAGTCAACAGCGACTTGAGCACCACTCTCCCTCAATGCGGCAACTAAATCGCCGCTCACGGGAATCCCGAGTGTCTGACCGCCAACGACTTCGCCGATGTCCCTCCCGACCTCTCGGACATCAACGGCGCTGACAAGCTGAAAATCAGGACGGCTCAAAATCCCCTTAACAACCTCCCTCCCCATCCGACCACATGCTCCAACAACGGCGACTTTGATTGGTGAACCTCTCCGAGCCATTATCTCTTGCCCCCTTTGAGGAATTTGGGATTCAGCACGCCAAGAGGCATAGCGCCCAATTAGGGTTTAGGCTTCGTCACCTCTTCACGCCTTTCAACTGCTCCTCAATCAAAACCTCATTGGCTTTTTTGCCATGCTTCTTTCGGATTTGCAATGCCCATGTCTTGAACTCTTCCAAGCTCACCGCTCGTTGCCCCTCGCGCTGCGACAGATAGGCTGCACTCACAATCGCTTGGGATTCTGCACCGATGTTGTGGTCGCAGAAAGGCTTCGTGTTTCCGAGCACGCACCTAACCATGTTTATGATTTCGCCGTAAAAACTTGATGGCCAAAAAGTCCAGGTCGGTCCCGTAGCTTCAATTCGGCGCTTGTTGCCGAAGGCGTCACTAACTTCAACGAACTGTCTGCCTTCATCCCAAACTGGGCGAAGGCTTCCCGTTGTCCCCAAAATCACAGTTGGAGGCGAATCGGGGTGGCTCCACGAACCTTCAACATGAGCAGTCACCCAAGCCTTCGTCTCAGGGTGCTCATAGCGGATAAGTATATGCCCATCGTCCTCAACTCGGAACTCACGATACTTGTTGTCAATGATGCGATGTTTCATCCGTTGGGTGATGCCTGTGGGCGCTGCAGCCTTAGCAACTACTGGCTTCTTGTCAAACCCTGCAAGATACCAAGAGGCGGTGACAGCGTGAATTCCGTTGTCAAGCAGTGAACCTCCACCGGAGCGCCATTCATCCCAGAAGACGAGCCTGTTTTCTGGACCCGCATGGGAAGTGTTGAGATACATTGCAACAACTTCGCCAATTGCCCCAGAATCAATCAACTTTCGCGCAGTGTAATAGAACGGGTCAAAGAGCCAGTTTTCGTTGTGCTGGTAGAATTTGCCTGTTTGCTCAACAACCTCACATACATCCAAGCACTCAAGCCAAGTTCTCGCCATCGGCTTCTCGCACATGACATGGCAACCGGCTTTCAGCGCTGCAATGGCAACTGGGGCGTGAAAATCCGGCGAGGTGCAAATTTCAACCAAGTCCGGCTTTTCTTTCCGAATCATCTCGTTGTAGTCAGTGTAGAGCCTGACCTCTTTTGCATCCTTGCGCAATTGTTCCGCTCGTTCTTTGTCGCCCTCTTCTTCAGCCCTTTGGGCCCTTCGTTCATACAACTCCACAAGTCGTTTCAACGCGCGCTGCAAAGCCGCTTGACTGACATCGCACAAAGCAACAATCTGAGCCTCGGGTATTTCAGGGAAAGCAGGCAAATGAGCGCCGACGAAAATTCCCCCTGTCCCTACAACTCCGACTCTCACTCGTTCCATCACTTCTACCTCCTCTCACGGTTAGTTAATGCGTCATGCATAATTCTGTCACGAGACAGGTGTAGGATGCAAAACCGGTGGTAAGTAGCGGGCGGCGGTCAAGGAAGAGTTGACGCACAACAAAGCCGCAAATGAATTTTCAAACGTTTACAGGTCCGCACCCGAAATGAGCAAAAACTTCCGCAAATTCACAAACTCGCACCACAATGGGGGCAATAGCGCCAATTTGACCGCACTCTTCGTTCGCAGTTGGGACAACGCTTCCTCAAAGTCGCACCACAGTATGGGCAGGCGACAAAATCGGGTTGGACTGTGCGACCGCATTCTGGGCAAGTTGTCCCAAAAGACACGCGCACTGCCTCACCTAACTCCTCCCAAAGTTGCTCAAAAGGTGGGATGTGGAATCGGAAGGTGAACCAAGCACCACCTGCGCGAATCCGTTCAGCGCAATCTTGACAGAGAATTTGTCCCCGCCTCATCACTTGACAATTTTCGCATACGCCCCGCCCGCAATTTTGACAAACTCCGACGGCTTCCAAATCTCGGTGTTCGTAACAACGCATGGTTCATCACCTTCCCTCACGCCGTGGACTTCAGCCCACGGTCGCTGACGAAAAATTTTGAGTGCCAACTTCAGCCAGCGAAAGGCACTTTTGCTTTCAAAAGTCCAGCGACTACAAAGTCGACGACCACTTACATCAACCTTTCATGTCCGCTCGGTAACCCTGTGAGCGAATTTCCTCCCAGACGACTCAGCAAGTTTGACCGCGATAGCGAGGATACTGACCAATGGCGCTTTGCTCCAACACGCATCATGAACTACACAGCCAACCATTGTGCCCTCAGTTTTACCCACGCCCTCGCAAGTTGGTTTTCAATGTCCAACGGTTTGCCCTGTATCGTTGGCAGAGTCCAAATTTGATGAGCGCTTGCTGGACATGCAACCAAACCGACCGAGCAACCCAAACAAAAGTTGCTTTGCGGTCCTGGTCTTGCGGTTTCAAACTGCCTTTGAAATCGCTGTCGTCACTCCTTTGTCGGCCATAGGCTTGAGAACCACAACCTTTGACGAACCTTTTCGCTTTTGAGCGCCAACGAAGTTGGAAGTCAAAAACCCGTTGCGACAAGGAACGCAATTGTGGAAGGTTTGTGGGTTTACAAAATTTTGTCCCACATCTTTTTCCTCTCCCCCTTTCGCTCTTAACACGGCAGATGGAATTCCGCGATTTTTGCGGATTCTTTTTCGGCTCGGCATTAGCCGAGCCCTCCGATTTTCCGTCCGCTCTTTACAGAACTTTGTCGGTTAGGTTCGTGGTCAGCCACGAAGCGAAAGCGTAGTGGCGTAAAATTTAGTGCGGGGTGCGATGTGCGGGTGCAATGTTGTTGTCCTATTTTGCACCTCGCACTCCGCACTTCGCACTCAATTACGGCCCTCCGCTTCGCTCTGTGCCTTACTACGAACCAACAAACTTTTGAGTAAAGAGCGTAGAAGATTCTCGGTTCGCCGAATAAGTTCGGCGCTCATTTGGTTCGTCATCAACCACAAAAATTCGTTGTGCGTTGAGAGTTTTGAGTTGAGCGTTGAAAGGTGAAAGCGCCAATGGAAGAAATTGAAGGGTTAAATTTGAACGCTCAACTCTGAACGCTCAACGAATTTGTGGCATGGATGCAAGGCACCAGCAAACATCGGAGTAAGGAGCGACTCAAGTTATCGCC
>JANZZQ010000118.1 GCA_026419315.1 Armatimonadota bacterium
GCTCGGGCAAACCCCACACCCCTTCTTGCACCACATGTCACGAAGTTCACCAACCTGTCAATAACCGTTGGATGCTCAAAGACCGAGCAAGTCAACTTTGCCTTAAATGCCATAACGACATACCGGCGAGAGCGAGAGTTGGGCAGCACCATTCCGTCTCCAACCAAGCATCAAGGTGCGCTGCGTGTCACGATGCCCATGACGGTTCAATTCCGGGAATGCTCAAAGAGCCGGTCATGAAGCTTTGCGAGCGATGCCATGACTTGAAAGATGTCAAGCCCAAAGACCACACGCCCGAGTTTGTGAAGGAGCATGGCAAAAAGTTCAAGCCGACGAACCGAAGGTGCATTTCTTGTCACGGGCGAAACGGTTGTCAAGAGTGTCACGGCATTGAGATGCCTCACCCTCAGGGTTTCACAACCAAACACGGAGAACCGGCGATGAACCGACCTCAAGTTTGCAGCAAATGCCACCAACGAGATTACTGCAACAAGTGTCACGAGAGCGCCCCACCAACTTCCCATGAAGCAGAGGATTACGCCGTCAAGGGACACGCCGAAGAATACCAAAAACGAACTGCCTCCTACTGCTCCCTTTGCCACCAACGCTCTTTCTGCGCTCAATGCCACCGCAACAAACCGAGCCTTTTGCAAACGATTCCCGAGTGACAATTCAAAGTGCACGAAGGGCTTCAAAAAACCGTTGATGAGAAGTTCCGTTGGACAACAGAACGTCGCCCCAGCTTTCATTCAACCTAGGGGCGATTAACTTTCCGCCTTCAACCTCGCCCTCAACTTTTCGGTCAATTCGGGCACTTCTTCGTCCTTCAATTTACCAACGCCTTTGCGAACGACATAAAAGGCATCCTCCGCCGTGTCAGCCCATGTGACGATTTTCGCCGTTTGGATGTCAAGTCCAAGTGAGGCGATTTCGCGGGTTAACCGGTAAAGCAAACCTTTTCGGTCGCGAGCGACAATGTGGATGACGGTGTGGGTTTCCGAGATATCGTTTCGCACAGAAACGCTTAGGACTTGAACCGGAACGATTATTGGCTTCCCATGTCGTTCAAGTAATTTGTCAAGGGAGTCAGCGCCTGTCAGCACAGTCATCAACGCTTCTCGGACACGCCTTTCCTTGGCTTCGCTCAGCGGTCGCCCGTCGCTGGTAACCCAAAGGGTGTCAAGGACGATTGGTGGGTTGCCGGGCAAGGTGAAAACTTTCGCATTACGGATGTCAACATCGCAAGCGAAAAGCGCACCGGCAATTTGGCTCAGCATCCCCGGCTGAGGCGCATCTGGGGAGCAAACGACGATCTCGGTGAAACCGCTATCGGGTTCTTGAAGGACTTCAACCTCGGGTTTGCCTGTTTTTCGGACTTGCTGGACCATTTGACAGTGGACGGCGATGGTTCTGAGTGGGGTGCTGAGCAAGTAACCAGGGGGCATCGCTTCACAAAAAGCCCTTACCTCTTCGTCGCTGACATTTTGCAAAGTCCTTTGAAGCTCCCGGGTCCGGTCGCGAGTCAAAATGTGAACCGTGGTCACCGCTTCCTCCGATTCTTGAATCGTCCTCAAAACCCCGAAGTAAAGGTCAATCAACATCCGCTCCTCAACTTCTGTAAAGGTCAACTCGCTAACGCTTCTGGCATCGGCGAAGGAATGCAGAAGCAGCATCTTGAGCAGAGGCTCACTTGAAATCTCCTTAGCGCAAGTTCGCAAAGTGTCAAGGGCGTAAATGTCGCGGAGGCGGGCAGTGCTTAGAAGCAGCATGTGCAACCTCACCAGTTTCTCAAGCAAATTCACCCTGTCTTCCGACAAACCCAACCTTTCCCCTACCCTCTTCACCATTTCCATCCCAGCAAGTTCGTGCTCCCGCTCATCTGTGGCTTTGCCTAAGTCGTGCAAGAATGCCGCTAAGAAAAGCATTTGTTCATCGGTGACGCCGTTCCAGACATCAACCCAAGGGAATTGACCTTGCCTCGCCGCCTCCCTCAACCGAGCCAACTCCTTCACCGTTTCCAACACATGTTGTCCGACGGTGAATTTGTGGGCAGCGTTTGATGGAACATAGTGGGCGGCACTGCCCCATTCAGGCATGTATGCTGACAAAACCCCTGTCTCCGCCATCAATCCCAAGACCTTGCCGAAAGGTGCATCCCCTTCTCCTGTCAAAACGATGAGAAAAGATTGAGCGGCTTCCGGATTTGACCGGATTTCCGATACACGGTGAGAGTTCTCCCCAAGCCATTTCAAAAGTTCAGCACTCGGTTGCAAATCGTAGCGCTGCATTAACTCAAAGGCTTTCATCAATCGCACAGGCAGACGGTCCTCATCGCCGTTGATGATAAAAAGCCGATTCCCCTTGCAAGCGAACCCTTCTTCCAGCGTGATCTCCATTCCCGAAACTTTCCCCTGAACGAAGTGGAAGGCGTAATGAAGCGATTCCATGGCTCGGTAAAGTTGTTGGTGAAACTTGCGGACCATTTCCTCCTCGCTTCGCGCTTCAATTCCGAAATCGGCAGCGATTCTGTGATGGTATTCTCGGAGCATGACATCTTGTCGGCGCTGGGCTGTCAAGTGAAGCCACACCCGAACCTTGTTGACAAATTGGTAACCTTCGCGAAAGGCTTGGAACGCTTCGTGGGGGAGGAGCGATTCAAGCAATTGCCACGCCTTTTCGGTTGAAATGCGGTGAGTTGCGGCTACCAACCAAAGGGCGGTGTGCCCGTCGCGGAGTCCTCCCGCACCTTCTTTCAGGTGGGGTTCGGTGACAAGGGGTGAAGCGTGATAACGCTGATACGCCAAACTTCGCTCTCGCTCCCGGTCCTTCACGAATCTGAGGACATCCAAGTTCTCCAACAATTGTCGCTGCAATTCATCAGCCAAAGGTCGGTAGCCAGCAACAAAGCGGGCGTCCATCAGCGCAGCTTGAGTTTGAGTGTCAAGGGTGGGCAAGTCCGACAACGGACGGTAACTGTAGCCGACTTTCATGTCGGTGTTGTCCATGAAGACAGTGACGATGAGCCTAAAGCACTCCCGCAAAAGGACATCAACGAAAGGGTCGTCCTCCTCAAGGGGGACAAAAGCAATGTCTATGTCGGAGAAGGGGCAAAGTTCGCGCCGACCGTAGCCGCCAGTGGCAAGCAGCGCGACCTCGCTGTGGTTTGGGGAATAGTATTTGCCAGCCTTTTCCATCGCACGCTCAAGTGCGAGTTCGTAAATCTCTTGAACGAAACTGTCAAGACAATCGCTCAAGGATTTCCCGAAAGGCAAACGAAGGGCTTGGGACGGTTGGGTCTTCAAGACCGACTGCCTCCATCCCTTCACCCGCTCTATCAAGTCGTTTGCCTTCTGCTGCCAATTTGACATTTTCCCGCCTTCACCTTTCCCGATTTCACGAAATTGCGTCTTCTCCTCGGTCGCCGGTCCTAACGCGAATCGCTTCTTCAACGGGTGTCACGAAAATTTTACCGTCGCCAATTTCCCCAGTCCGAGCCGCTTTCATAATCACATCAACAACTTCGTCAACTTGGTCATCACGGACAACGATCTCCAACTTGACTTTCGCCAGCAAGTCAACGGTATACTCGGCACCGCGATATCGTTCAACATGCCCCTTCTGCCGTCCATAGCCTCTGACATCAATGACCGTCATGCCGGAAATTCCGATTTCGGCGAGTGCCGCTTTGACTTCATGCAACTTGTGCGGTCTAATGATGGCGTGAACCATCTTCACGCCGTTCGCCTCCCTTCGTCATAGTTGACGGGCAATTGCAAATTGTGGCACGCATCGCAAAGTTAGGAACGCACAATCGTTTTCAAGTTCGCCCGATGCGCTACAGTTTTTGATAGCTTTGTTGAGGAGCGAAGCAAGGTGTGGTTTCGCCGGTGAAAAAGTTTTCCGACAAAGGTTGGTGACGGGAAATGAAAAACTCGGAAGTCGTTGCCATGTTGGAAGAGACCGCTGACTTGATGGAAATTGCCGGCGAAAACCCTTTCAAAGCGAGGGCTTACAGGCGTGCCGCAGAAGCAATTTCCGCTTTGCGCGAGCCGATAGAGGATTTGGTGAAGGCGAAGAAGTTGAACACAATTGAAGGAATCGGGGAAAGCATCGCACGGGACATAACCGAATTCTTGCAGCGGGGAACAACAACGAGGCTTGAACAATTGCGGACGAAATACCCAAGCCAACTGCGCACTTTGCTGGAAATTCAGGGCATCGGTCCGAGGACAGTTGCGATGCTTTACGACCGGCTCAAAATCACCTCCGTTGACCAACTTGAGGA
>JANZZQ010000119.1 GCA_026419315.1 Armatimonadota bacterium
ATCTTACGCGGGGCAGATAGTTGTGATGACATACCCACTTATTGGCAACTACGGCATAAACCCTGATGACTACGAATCGTCGCGCATTCAGGTTGCCGGATTTGTCATTCGCGAACTTTGCACGGAACCAAGCAACTTCCGCTCTCAAAAAACTCTTCACGAGTTTCTCGCTGACCATCGCATCCCTGGCATCGCCGAAATTGACACCCGGGGACTTGTTCGCAAGTTGCGAATTCACGGTGTAATGATGGGAGCGCTTGGTATTGACAAAACTGCAGAGGAACTTTTTGACTTGTTGAAGCGCTCCCCGAGATACGACGAGTTGGACTACGTGCAAATCGTCTCAACGAAGCAGTTTCACTTGTGGGACAACGGACTGAAGCCGCTGGAACGAATTCTTCCCAAAGGTGACAAGTTGCGGGTGGTTGCCGTTGATTTGGGGACGAAGTTTAACATTTTGCGCTCGTTGCACAAGCGAGGGTGCGAAGTCCTCGTAGCGCCTGCGAAAGTGACGGCTCAAGAAATTCTCGCTTGGGAACCCGACGGTGTTTTGCTCTCCAATGGGCCTGGCGACCCAGCCCTTTTGCGCTATTCGATTCGGATGACCCGTGAGTTGTTTGGCAAAGTGCCCTTGTTTGGCATATGCTTGGGACATCAAATTCTTGGTTGGGCATTGGGTGGACGAACCTTCAAACTCAAGTTCGGTCATCGTGGCAGCAACCATCCCGTCAAGGATTTGAGGACCGGACGAGTTTACATCACCACTCAAAATCACGGCTACGCAGTTGACGAGAAATCGTTAGAAGGCACTGGTGGCATCGTCACCCACATCAACTTGAACGACTTCACCGTTGAAGGCTTGGCTCACCCTGAGTTGAACATCCTGTCAGTGCAATATCACCCCGAAGCAGCGCCCGGACCTTGGGACAACGGCTACATCTTTGACGAGTTCGTGCAAGTGATGAAAAGGTGGAAAGAGACAGGGTGACGGTCGTGAATGCAAGATGCCGCTAACTCAGGGACGCAAAAAACCAAAGGTTGAAACCGGGGAAAGAGACGAAAGCGAGGATGCTGTGGCAGGAAGTTCGCTCCCGTCAAAACTGCCAGAAAACTGGAAAAGCGGGATTGTCCGCCAATAAGGCAAACTGAGAGCCATGGCAACGCGAAAAAAACGAAAACTTTAGCAACGAGGTGATATTCGCCTATGCCCAAGCGCAGGGATTTGCGAAAAGTGATGGTGATTGGTTCAGGCCCAATTGTCATTGGGCAGGCTGCAGAGTTTGACTATTCGGGGTCGCAAGCCTGCAAGGCTTTGCGAGAGGAAGGGTTGGAGGTTGTTTTGGTCAATTCCAACCCAGCAACGATCATGACTGACCCTAACATGGCCGACCGAGTTTACATTGAGCCGTTGACAGTTGAGTTTCTTGAGCGTGTTATTGCCAAAGAGCGTCCCGACGGCATCATACCTACACTGGGCGGTCAAACGGGTTTGAACTTAGCAACCCAACTTGCTATGGAAGGGATTTTGGACCGCTACGGCGTAGAACTCTTGGGAACTCCCTTAACAGCGATTCAAAACGCTGAAGATCGCGAACTCTTTCGGCAATTGATGCAACAAATTGGCGAACCCATTCCGGAGAGCGTAGCGGTCACCAGCGTTGAAGATGCAATTGCTTTCGCCAACAAGATTGGATACCCTGTCATCATCCGGCCTGCTTACACGCTCGGTGGCACAGGCGGTGGCGTTGCCCGCGACGAAGATGAACTGCGGCAAATCGTTCAGCGCGGCCTGGCTTTGAGCATGATCGGGCAGGTGCTCGTTGAACAATGCGTGCTTGGGTGGAAGGAACTTGAGTATGAGGTCATGAGGGATAGCGCTGACAACTGCATCACTGTTTGTGCGATGGAGAACTTTGACCCGATGGGCGTCCATACAGGCGAGAGTATTGTCGTAGCACCGACGCAAACTTTGACCGATGTGGAGTATCAAATGCTTCGGTCGGCAGCTTTGAGAATCATCCGAGCGTTGGGGATTCAAGGCGGTTGTAACATTCAGTTTGCCCTTGACCCCAATTCGCTCCAATACTACGTCATTGAAGTCAACCCAAGGGTTTCTCGTTCGTCGGCGTTGGCGTCAAAAGCGACGGGTTACCCTATTGCGAGGGTTGCCGCGAAAATAGCCATCGGTTTGAGGCTCGATGAAATTCCCAACGCCGTCACGAAAAAGACACTCGCGTGCTTTGAGCCATCCATTGATTATGTGGTCGTGAAAATCCCGCGTTGGCCATTTGACAAGTTCCCGACAGCTGACCGAAGGATAGGGACTCAAATGAAGAGCACTGGCGAGGTAATGGCGATTGGTCGCAGTTTTGAGGAGGCTTTGTTGAAGGCGGTGAGGGGTTGGGAAGTCGGAACCATGAGCCTTTTCCACAGGGAAATTGCTGGCAAGTCGGATATTGAACTTGAAGAACTGATCAGAACCCCCAACGACTTGCGCTTGTTCGCCATTGTTGAAGCCCTTCGGCGGGGCATGACTGTTCGGGAAATCAACGCCCTTTCGCAAATTGACCCTTGGTTCTTGGAGAAACTGCGCGACATTGTTGAGATGGAATTCAAACTTTCGGCGGTTGGTTGGACGGGTTTAACGAAGGAATTGTTGTGGCAGGCGAAACACATGGGCTTCGCCGACCGATACATCGCTGAGTGCCTGGGGACGAAAGAAGGTGGCTCCCGTTCGTTGGCTGAGTTGGAAGAGCGAGTTCGCCAAATGCGGAAGGTTTGGAACATCCGTCCCGTTTACAAAATGGTTGACACTTGTGCTGCGGAGTTTGAGGCGGAGACGCCTTACTTCTACTCAACCTACGAACCCAACGGCGAAAACGAGGCAGTCCCAAGCGAGCGACCGAAAGTCATTGTGCTCGGTTCAGGACCAATTCGCATCGGTCAAGGAATCGAGTTTGACTACTGCAGCGTCCACTGCGTTTGGGCGCTTCAGGAACTCGGCTACGACGCCATCATGGTCAACTGCAACCCAGAGACGGTTTCAACCGACTTTGACACATCCGACCGACTTTACTTTGAATCGCTCACCCTTGAAGATGTCCTGCACATCGTTGAGAACGAGAAACCCATCGGCGTCATAGTGCAATTTGGCGGTCAAACACCACTGAACCTCGCTGAAGGGTTGCACAAAGCGGGTGTGCCGATTCTGGGCACGGACTTTGACAGCATTGACATCGCTGAGGACAGAGACCGAACCCATTGGCTGCTCAATTCGCTCAGCATACCTTACCCACCCGGCAAAGCCGTCACGAGCATTGAGGAAGCACTGAGAGTTGCCCGCAAGGTCGGATACCCGGTTTTGGTGCGGCCGAGTTATGTTCTCGGCGGCAGGGCGATGGACATCGTTTACAACGAGGACGAAATGCTCTCTTACCTTGAGTATGTTGTCAGCGTCGCTCCAGATAGACCGATCCTCGTTGACAAATATCTCGCTGGCACTGAAGCGGAAGTTGACGCAATTTGCGACGGTGAAGAGTGCCTTATCCCCGGGATCATGGAACACATTGAGCGAGCGGGCGTTCACAGCGGTGACAGCATCGCCGTTTGCCCACCGCAAACCCTCTCCGAGACAGCAAAGCAGCGAATTGTGGAATACACTCAGGCAATCGCGAAGGCTTTGAAAGTGCGTGGGCTCATCAACATACAGTTTGTCGTCTTGGGAGACGATGTTTATGTGCTGGAGATCAACCCGCGAGCATCGCGAACTGTTCCTTACATGAGCAAGCTGACGGGCGTTGAAATGGTCAACATAGCAACGAAATGCATCATGGGAATGAGTTTGCGTCAATTGGGTTGGCAGGGCGGTTTGTTACCAGAACCTGAATTCGTAGGCGTCAAAGCACCTGTGTTCTCAATGGGCAAATTGTTCAAGGCGGAAATTGAACTTGGTCCGGAAATGAAAAGCACCGGCGAAGTGATGGGCATTGACCGAGAGTTCCCGAAAGCGCTTTACAAGGCTTTGGTGGCTGCTGGCTACAATGTCCCGCTCGGTGGCAAATTGCTTGTGACCGTCGCAGACAGGGACAAACCCGAGGTGTTGCCTATTGTTAAAGGCTTTGCCGAATTAGGCTTCAGGTTGTTCGCGACAAAAGGAACGGCAAACTTCCTTCGTCAAAATAGTGTTGAATGCGAAGTTGTCCGCAAGATTGAGGAAGGGGAACCAAACTTGCTGAATTTGCTGACACGAAAACAAGTCCATCTGGTCATTAACACTCCGTCAGCG
>JANZZQ010000120.1 GCA_026419315.1 Armatimonadota bacterium
ATACAAAGGAGTTCGTTGAAAAGGTCAGAGCGATTGTGAGGTGACAATTATGCCCGTTAGGAAGTCCCGGGAGAGGCAATGGAAGAAAATACTCAATCGTCGCATTGACGAACTTATTGAATTGGCTCGGCAATTTGACCCAGAAGTTGAAGTCAGAAGGCTTGAGCCTTTTGAAGAAGAAGATGCAGTTTTGGAGTTGCGAGTTGATCCTGAAAAATCTGACGAAATTTACGATTTGATGCTTGAGCGCACAACACAAATTTGGTGGGATGATGGATTTGACATCGTTGTCTGGGTGCATGAGAAAAAGCCTGTTGCCGTGAAGGAGGAGTGAGATATGGCTCAGGCAACAAAGGCTCTGGTTGCAGTTAAGCCGAAAGAAACTTTTGCTCGCATCGGCGAATGGCTCGCTGTGACTTTAGCCGTCGCTCTGCGAGAAGTGCGCAGCCTTTTCAGTTCTTGGGTCGCTTATGTAACGCTCGCTTTCTTTGAGATTTGGGCGGGCTTCTTTTTCTTCGCTATCGCACGCATCGGTCAAACCTCCGACATGCGCTATCTGTTTTGGAACGTGGCTGTCATCTTGTTCATAGTTTTGCCGATGGTGACGATGAGGTTGCTCGCAGAGGAGCGGCGCTTGGGGACACTGGAATTGCTGCTCACTTCGCCTGTGACCGATTGGCAAGTTGTTTTGGGCAAGTTTCTCGGCGCTTACTACTGGCTCGTCATCGCTTTGGGCTTGACGCTCTACGTGCCTTATCTCGTTTACCGGTTTTCTGGCGGAACTGTTGACTTGGGGCCGTATTGGACAGCCTACATTGGTCTGCTGCTTTTTGGGGCGGCAGCGATTTCCGTTGGCGTTTTTTGGTCAGCGTTGACCGACAACCAGATCATCTCCGCCTTCGCAACTTTCGGCACGCTGCTTTTGGCTTACGTCATCACTTGGCCAACTGAAGGGACGGGCACTTTGGCTGAAATTTGCCGAAAGGTTTCCCTCTACTACCGTTACCAAGACTTCACGGCTGGTTTGATCCAAAGCAAGGATGTGATTTTCTTCCTGCTCTTGACTTTCGCTTTTCTCTACCTTGCCGTCCAAGTTCTCGGGAGCCGAAAATGGAGATGAGAGGGAACGCTCGCAGTGCTCGGTGATGTTTTGTGTTTTGAAGGGCTGGGTGTTGTCTGACTGGGAATTGAACAAGTTTCAGCACATTTCAACACACCAAAAGGCGAGCCTTCCAAACAAGTTGAATACAGGGGCGGATGAAATCTGCCCGAAAAAACTGGATGTCGCCCGATTTTCTCGGGCAGACCATCATCTGCCTTCGCGAAGGAACGCTAACTGCGTAAGTCCTGTGTTAAAGACATCCGAAGAGGTGGTGACAAATGAAGCGATTTCGCCAATTGGTTAAAGCTAACGCTTTGCTCGTGGGGATTCTGGGCTTCATAGCGATTTTGATTGGGCTGAGCCTTTACTTCGCCCAACCCGACAAGAAATGGGCTTGGGCTTTCGCGTGGGCGGTTGGGTTAGCGTTGTGGGTTGGGTTGCTCGCGTTCCATTTTGAGGAGGTTTTGCGCTACTTCATAAGCCAGAGAGGGCGAATGGGAGCAAATGCTGTGCTCAGCAGCATCTTCGCACTGGGCGTTTTGGTTCTTCTCGTTTACATCGCTGACCGACACAACGCAAGCTTGGATTGGACGAAAACGAAACGCCACACCCTTTCACCGCAGACCCTGAGAGTCGTCCGAAACATCAACAAGGAAGTAAATGTCATCGCTTTCTACGATGTCAATTCCCAGGAGTTCGTTCGCGTTCGCGATTTGCTCAAGCGTTACGAGGCGGCGAACCCGAAAATCAAGACCCGTGTCGTTGACCCGAGGATTGAACCGGCGCTGGCTCGGCAATACGAAGTGACGGGAACCGGTATCACTGTGTTTGAAGCGGATGGCAAGAGAGAGCGAGTCAGTTTCGGCAGCGAGAAAGAATTCACGGGAGCGCTAATCAAAGTCACAAGGGACGAAAAGCCAACGGTTTACTTCCTTCAGGGTCACGGTGAACACACATACGACAGTTTCGCCGACGAGGGTTACGGGATGCTAAAGAGCGGGCTGGAGCAGCTCAATTACCAGGTCAAGGAACTGAAATTGTTGACGGAAAAGACCGTGCCAAAAGACTGCGATGTCTTGGTCATCGCAGGTGCACAACGGGATTTGTTCCCACAGGAAAAGCAGGCAATCAAATCCTACTTGGACAAGGGCGGACGGTTACTGCTCATGCTTGAACCTGCCCCAGCTCCTTCTTTCAGCGACTGGCTTAATGAGTGGGGTTTGGAGGCGAAGGATGGGATGGTGGTTGAGCCCGCAAACAACATCCTCGGTGATGCCGCAGCCATCTTCGCCTTCGGTTTCCGCTTCCACGATGTCACCAGACCGTTCCAAAAAGCGAGACAAGAAGCTGTCCTGTTTATCACTGCCAGACCGATCAAGAGAAAGACTGAGACCCCATCAGGCGTGGTCTTGACGGAGCTGATTGAGACGAGCGCATCAAGTTGGCGCGAAGAGAAGTTGTTTCAGGGCTTTATCCGGAAAGACCCGAATGAGGAAAGCGGTCCGTTCGTCCTCGCAGCGGCAGTTGAGAAGAGCGTGACAGACAAAAAGAAAACGCGCATCGTCGTTCTTGCCGATTCCGATTTTGCCACAAACCGATTCATCCGCAACTTGCTCAATGGAGCGTTCGCTGCTAACTGCATCCACTGGCTTGCTGAAGAGGATGTGCTCATTGACATCCCGCCGAAAGACGAGCCGCCACAAACGCTCTTCTTGTCGCGACAGCAAACCGTGTTCACTTTCGTTTGGAGCGTCATCGTTCTGCCGCTGGCAATCTTGATTAGCGGGTTGATTGTTTGGTTGACGAGGAGAAGTTAGAAAATTCGTGCAGGCGTGTAGGCGTGCAAGAGTGCATATGTTTGTAAGCGTGTAAGCACGCACGTGTGTAAGTGTATGTGGTCGGAAGTGAGCAAAATGGCTAAAAAAGTTGAGCGCTTTGAAGATTTAGAAGTTTGGCAAAAATCTCGTGAATTAGTGCGAGCCATTTATGTAGTCACGAGGAGCACAGAATTTCAGCGAGAACGATGGTTGCAGGAACAAATCCGTAAGGCTGCCGTCTCTGTTATGTCAAACATAGCGGAAGGGTTTGGAAGACACACAAAGGGAGAATTTGCACGCTTCCTAAACATGGCACGAGGGTCTTTGGCAGAACTGCAATCGCATCTTTATGTCGCTTTGGATATCGGTGCTATCGGCGTGAATTCCTTTCATGAACTTTACGAAAAATGCGATCATTTGGCTCGCATGTTACACCGACTTGTCAGTTATCTGAAAGGCACCAGGTTGCTTAACCATCGCTAACGCTTGCACGCCTGCACGCTTGCACGCACAAAGCGAGGTGAATTTTGATGCCATCTCCTTTCCCTGGCATGGACCCATACTTGGAGTCGCCAAGCATCTGGCAAGATTTTCATCACAGTTTCATTGACGAAATGAGGGCAACGCTCGTGCCCAAGGTGCGACCCAAGTATGCTGTCCATATTGAGCGCTATGTTTGCATTTCTGAACCTACAATTGAGGAAATTCGGGTTCGCCCTGACTTGACCATCGCAGAAACTCAAGGGCAAGGCGTTGAGCCTGAATCCCAACCTTCAGCAGTGACGACTGCCGTTTTAGTGCCACTGCCAGAACCGCAGGAAGTCTACCACTACTTTTTGGAAATCCGTGAAGTCGCTACGCAAAAGGTCATCACCATCGTTGAGATGCTTTCGCCTTTCAACAAGCGAGCAGGTGAAGGTCGTGAGGATTATTTGCGAAAGCGACGAATGATTTTAGAAAGCAATGTTCACTTGGTGGAGTTGGATTTGCTGAGAGAAGGTGAAAGGTTGCCGATGGGCAAACCTTTGCCATCGGGACACTACTACGCCATCATCAGTCGCTCATACAAAAGACCCATAGCGGAAGTTTACGCATGGACGATAAAGCAACCTTTGCCGACGATTCCGATACCGCTGAAGCGTGGCGATGAAGATGTTATGTTGGATTTGCAGAAGGTTTTGAGTGCGGTTTATGACCGAGCGGGGTATGATTACAGGTTGCCTTATGACCGACAGCCAGAGCGGCCTTTGAGCGATGACGATGGGGAAGGGGCAAAACAAATCATCGCCAAATGGCGGGAGCAAGCGAGGTG
>JANZZQ010000121.1 GCA_026419315.1 Armatimonadota bacterium
GCTTTGAAGTACCGAATCATCTCATCTTTGATATGAGTCCAATAGTCAGAGCTAATTTTTTCATATATTCCTTTATCGCCAATAATTGCTAACTTATGATCCGCTGC
The DNA here is from genome assembly GCA_026419315.1 of Armatimonadota bacterium. Classification (GTDB taxonomy): domain Bacteria; phylum Armatimonadota; class Fervidibacteria; order Fervidibacterales; family Fervidibacteraceae; genus Fervidibacter. Next base: position 108 of record JANZZQ010000121.1, read on the forward strand.
GGCTATGTAAATCAAAACTCCATTGCCGCGAACGCTGCTGTTTCCGCTAACCAACAACCCACCACGCAAGATGTATGTGCCCGGCTGCAAAATCACACTCGCATTGCCTTCAACTCGGATAGGCCCCAAGTATATCCCTGGCTGCAAAACGACCGAATCGTTCCCACCTATTGTTCGCCCAGGGTAAACAGGCAATCCTGCAGTAGGCGGTGGCGGGAGGCTGGCTAAAGGGTCAGGGATAGGAGATTGACCTGTCAAGGGTGTTGGTGTAACGGAAGCATTGCCTTGCAACCGGTAATTGCCCACGATGGAAATTTCCTGTGCGGTGACGGAAGCGTTGCCTTGGACGAAGAGCGCATCGTTAGCGGTTGAGTTTACATGAATTGCCCCGCCCGTAACCCGAAGCCTTGCGTTGCCTTGCAACTCTAAAGCGTTTCCCCCGCTTGGGTCAAGAATGACGAGCCCGCGAGGGACTGCGGGTCGGCTTCCTATTGCCGTGGCTTTCGCGCAAACGCGGATTTGCCTGATTCCGAGAACACGGGCGAAAAACAGCGACACATTCCTGCAGGCCTTGACATTTATCAGGTTTGGATTTGGCGATCGGTCGCCAGTGCGCTGGTAAGGAGTTGTTACCTGGACAGTGTCGTTGCCGATTTGGTAGCAAGTGGTCGTCGGTTGCAAATCGGGGTCGTTTGTAGGGCAAGTTATCGTTTGGGGTGTAGGTGGGGAAATGCGGAAGTTTTCTCCGTAGTTTCTAGCGTAGTTTTCAGCGGCTTTTTGCTTTGCAACGGCCGAACCCGGCAATTCTTGAGCACCAGCCAATGCGGCGGAGTCAACGAAATTTTGAAGTTGGTGACGCACAAAATAAACGATGCCCCAATCTACCGCTATGGTCGCTACTGCCATCAAAGCGAAGATCGCAAAGGTTACCAAGAGCAAGGAAGAGCCACGAGCCTTCGTTTGCCTCACTTTCGTTCACCAACCTTTCCGCAGTTACTCCTTTTATGCCATAGTTTGCCATTGGTTTCTGTGACGGAGACACGTTCAGGGCGTGACATTGTGACCACTCAAGTGTTGCTCTCTCTAAAGTTCATGGTGGCAAAATTTGCTGTTAGCGAACATTTCATCTGCGGCAAGGAGGTAACAACATGAGCGCTGCTGATAAGGAAGCGTTGAAGTTGAGCTGGCTTTATCAGGAGATAATCCTTGACCATTACAAGCGACCTCGTAATTTCGGAACCATTGACAATGCCGATTTGGTTGCCGAAGAGGAGAACCCATATTGCGGCGACCACATCGCAGTGCACATAAAAACGGACGGGGAGAAAATTGCCGACATACGCTTTTCTGGCAGAGGGTGCGCTATCAGTCAAGCATCCGCTTCAATGATGACGGAAAAGGTCAAAGGGATGAAACTCGAAGAGGCTCTTGAGTTCGCTGAAGACTTTCGCAAAATGATTAGGGGTGAGAAACCTTTTCCGCCAGAGGGTGAGCTGGAAGACTTGGATGCGCTTAGAGGCGTCCGGGAATTCCCTATCCGCATCAAATGCGCGGTTTTGGCTTGGGATTTGCTTCAGCGCTCTCTCGTTCAGATTCTCTCACAAAAGGACGGAGGCGAGTTGAGGTGAAATGCGAAGATTTGTTGAAAGCCCTCTCAGACTACATTGACGGGGAAATCGACCCAAGCATCTGCAAGGAGTTTGAAGAGCATTTGAGGGGCTGTGAGCCTTGCAAAATCGTGATTGACACCGTTCGCAAAACAATTTTGCTTTACAAGGACGCCGAAGTTTACGAGCTACCCTACGAACTCAAGCAGCGAATCCACAGCTTGCTTCGTGAGAAGTGGAAGGAAAAGTTCCCTGCAGCTGAATGTTGAAGGTTAGTTGGCAGGGAGGTAGCCGGAATGGGGTTAGAGGGCGTTTTGATTGACTATGATGCCTCTCGAGAACGATGGCAAATTCGTTCCCGTTTGTTCTCCCTCACCATTGGGGCAACCGAGCGAGGGCAGTTGGCAATTTTCTCGTGGCGAAACGAACAAACGGGAACCGATTGGGTCAAAGTGCCTGTCCCGTTCTTTGGTTTCGGAACCACCCTTGAAAACACTCCAACAACCTCGCTTACCCCTCAGAACGACGTGGGAACGTTCGTTTTGACCGGCGCACAACATAGCAGGCAAGGCACATTGACTGAATTGCGATTTCACCTCAGGCACCAAAGGTTAAACGTCGTTGCCGTCTTGTGGCTGAAAGCGTTTGACAACATGAGTGTGTTGGAGACGGGTTTCATCTTGCGAAATGAGGGGACGGAGACAGTGAAAATCAGCGGCTTGGATTCGCTCGTCTTGACAGTTCACCCTAACGGTTCTCTGAATTTGCTGACCTTAACTGGTGGTCGCTACGATGACAGGTTCCCGCCAGGCAGTTTCGTTTTGATGGAGCGACCGCTCTCTGACGGAGCGATACACACAACTTTTTGCGGCGACGAGGGACGCTCGTCGGCGAAAGATATTGCTTGGTTCGGTTTGGGCTTGAAATCTCAAAACGGTGACATCCTTGAAGGCATTGTAGGCGGATTGGAGTGGAGTGGGCGATGGCGTGGGTCAATACAATGTCAAGGCAATGTAGTGACGGTTAGAATGGGAGCAACCGAAGTCGTTCACAAACTTGCTCCGAGTTCGGAAATCCCGTCGCCTTCTTCTTTCTTGCTTCTGTTTGCGGGCGATTGGGATGAAGCGGGTTGGCAGTTGCATAGATGGCAGGAGAGATTTTTGTGTCCAACTGCACCGCCCAACTTCCCTTGGGTTCAGTTCAACTCTTGGTTCGGCTGGACAACTAACATTGACGAAGCGAAGATGGTGCGTGAGGTTGACATTGCAGCGGATTTGGGCTGCGAGGTTTTCGTCGTTGACGCAGGATGGTATGAGGGTTGCGGCACAGACGATTTCGGGCACGGCTTGGGCAACTGGACGGAACATAAAGGTAAGTTCCCAAAAGGTTTGAAAGCGCTTTCAGATTACGTCCACAGCAAAGGGATGAAGTTTGGGCTCTGGGTTGAGCCTGAAAGAATTGACCTTGAAACCGATTTAGCAAAGCAACACTCAAATTGGCTTGCAAAGCGTGACGGAAGGGTAATTGGTGGTGGTCGCTACGCCCATTTGTGTTTCGGTAACCCGCAAGTCGTTGAATGGTTCAAAGAGCGGTTGGCAAAGATCATCGCCGATTACGGTGTTGATTGGCTCAAATGGGACTACAATATCGCTTACGGCTTGGGTTGCAATGACCAGACACACGGGCATCAAGAAGGGGACGGCACCTACGCCCACACTCAAGGCATTTACGCTGTCAAAGCGTTTTTGCTTGAAAAGTTCCCCAACTTAATGATAGAGGGTTGTGCGAGCGGTGGCAACCGAATTGATTTCGGGATTTTGCGTTACGTCCACACTTATTGGCTTAGCGATTTCACCCACAGGGCAGCAAATGTCCGCTTTCACTTGACAGGTGCTTGGTTCGCTTTGCCACCACGATACTTGAACACGTGGGTTGTGCACGAAGGCACAACTGTTGCTGACTTCCGCAGCCGCATGGGAGGCGCTTTCGGGATTTCGCCGAGACTTGCTGATTGGGACGAATCTACGAGAGAACGGGCAAAAAAGTGCATTGCTGAATACAAACTGCTGCGCCCTATCATCCTCAAACGCCGTTTCCTTCTAACCCCGCAAGCGAGGTCATTGAGCAATTGGACAGTTTGGCAATTCCACGACCCAGAAACCGATAACGGTGCGGTTTTGGCGTTTCGGGAACAATCACCTGACGAACGCTTGACAGTGCGTTTGAAAGGTCTTGACACCCAAAAGCACTATGAACTTCAAAATGCCGATACAAGCGAAACAGTTTCGTTGACAGGTGAGCGGTTAATGCGGGATGGTTTTGAGATTGTTATTCCCGAGATTGGCGAAAGTGCGTTGTTGTGGGTGAGAGTTAAGTGAAGGCAGGCAAGAAGCCGAAGTCAAGGCTTAAGCCCGATAACCCAAATTGGGCAAGGTATGATGCGTCGGTAAACTTCTAAATCCCGCTGAAT
>JANZZQ010000012.1:0-8572 GCA_026419315.1 Armatimonadota bacterium
GACTTCAGTTCAGCGATAACGCTTTCGTCAGCGACACCTTTTACCAATCGTTCAATGACTTTTGCGACATCCGTTGAAGGCAAAACAATCATCGTCATCAAAATCAGCACAACCCAAGTTACGATCAGCCTTGACACTTTCATCGCCTCAGTTCAAGCCCCCGAAATTGCGTTCACTTCAGCGGTTTTGGCTTTGGGATTTCCTTTTCAATGAAGGTGTGGGTGTATTGCCAAAGGGGTCTCCAACTTCCGACTTGCCATGCACGGAGAAATCCATCCCAACCACCTGCAACCAACATTTTACCGTCGGGGCTAAATGCGACTGTTTCAACTATGTTGTCCACTCTCAGCGAAGTGACCAGCCGTCCCGATGCAAGTTCCCAAACATCAACTCTGTTTCCGAAACCGCCAGCAGCAGCATATCGGTTGTCGGGGCTTATGGCGCAGGCGTTGTAGATTCTGGTTGCGACGCGTCCAGTTGGTGTCCTTGGGGATTCAAGTTTTCGGAGTTCCTTGAAGTTTGTCATGTCCCAAACCCTAACGGTTCCGTCCCAGCCAGCAGAAACGAGATAGCGACCGTCCCGCGAAACTGCTAAGTCATTAACCCAAGGCACTGGTGGTTTCGGTTGAGCTGTTGTTCCAACTCCCAAACTCTTTATGTCCACACCCTTTGCGTGACCTCTTAAGACGGCGAGTGGGCGGGAATTTTGTTTGATCGGGAGCGGAAGAACGACAATTCCTTCCTTTGCTCCAATAATTTCGCCGGTTCCAGCGACCGCAATCCATTTCCCTTTGGGGTCAAAAGCGACCGCCTTAACAAAAGGTGGGTTCTTTAGGCGCAGGGCAGCAATTAACTTTTCAAGTTCCCTCCGTTCCTTTTCGCTCAATATACCCTTGCCCGGCAACTTCGGCGTCGGCGCAGTTAGGTCTCCCTTGACAATTTCTCGGTTAAAGGTGAGCGAAAGTTGGGACCAGTCTTTGCCAGTTCGTTGGTAAATTCTCAACCGACCGTCTCGCCCGCCAATTGCGAGGAATTGGCCGTCGGGGCTGAAAGCGAGGGTTTCAACAGGACCCGGTGGTGCCGTGAAATTAAGTGTTCGCAGCAACTTTGCCGATTTTGTATCCCACAAATAGACACGACCATCCAACCCCCCAACCGCCAAAAAACGACCGTCGGGACTAAAGGCTAAGGCAACTTGGATGCCTTCGTAAAATCGGTTGGGAAGGTAGTAAGCGACCAATTTCCCCCTCTTTGCGTCCAAGATGTTTACAGTGCGCTGTTCGTGAGCACCAAACCTTGCGGACCAGCGAGTGCTGACTGCCAAGTAGCGGCCATCGGGACGGAAAGCGATGGAGAAAAATTCGCCGGCGGGAACTCCCTCCTCAAGTTGAGGTGCCGGGGGAGCAATGATTGGCGCTTTGGGAACGGGTTTCTCCTTCTCCGGCGGAACAACTTCCTTTTCATGCTCGTGTTCGTGCCTGTGCTCGTGTTGTTGCGCGAAAATCTCCGTTCGCCACGCCGATATCGCAATGAGCGGTAACAGAGCGAATAGGACGGTTTTCGCTTTCATCACTTCCACCTCCATTCGTCAATTTTAGCGAGTTTGCTTAACTTCTTTCCTGAGTGTTCCCTTGGAAGGCTGTTACTCGCTCCAAAATCTCCAACGGGGGCAGGTGCAACCTGCCCGAAATTTAGTGGGTCGGATTTCATCAGTCCCCGGGTGAGAAACCCGGCGTTACAAGGACGGCGTTTTCTCAATGAGCGCAAGTCATCATTTGTTTGGAATGCCTTTTCGCTTTCTCCGCCCCTGCCAAGTTGTTTCGGGTATGCCTGCCCGTTTGTTGATGAGCAAAGCAAGCGCGAAAAGCCAATCTGAAAGGCGGTTTAAATACCGTATCACGAGCGGGCGAACTCTCTCCCGCTCGGACAAAGCGACGACACACCTTTCCGCGCGCCTGCAAACGGTTCGTGCAAAATGAACCAACGAAGCGGCAAGGGAACCGTTCGGTAAGACGAAAAACCTTGGGAGTGGCGCTTCAAGTTGGAACTCATCTATTTGCCTCTCCAACGCTTTCAACCGAGCCGTTGACAATTTCAAAGGTGGAGATAAACCTTTGGCCGTAGCGATTTCGCTTCCCAGCACAAACAAGTCCTTTTGAACCTTTTCGATCTCACTCGCCAACTGCTTGTCGTCGAGCATGGACCTGACCAACCCCAAAACAGCGTTCAACTCATCAATAGTCCCACAAGCCTCAATTCTCGGGTGGCTTTTCCTCACGCGCCCACCAATTAAATCTGTCAAGCCATTGTCGCCCTGTTTAGTGTAAAGCCGCATAGCAGTCACCTCAAGGCAGTGTGAAACTTTTTCTCGGTTCAGCAAGGAACATCGCAGACAAGGAGTCTGGTGTTGCATGTTGGCATTGAAATGCATTGACTTGGGAAAAGCCTTTGGACGGCGTTGGCTTTTCCGACGCCTCTCTTTTACTGTGCCACAAGGAACGGGTTTAGTCATACTCGGTCCTAACGGTTCGGGCAAAACGACTTTGCTCAGGTTGATGTGTGGGTTGATGCAACCGACTGAAGGGAAGGTCGTTTGGGAAATCAATGACACTGAGTTGAGCCCAAAACAAGTCAGGTCTCTAATTGGCATCGTGCTGCCAGATTGTGAACCTTACGATGAGTTGACGGCGGAGGAGAACATGGAACTTATTGCCGATTTGCATGGGGTTGACCGGAGTTCTGTCAACGAGTGGCTGGAGCGAGTTGGGTTAGCGCGCGCGAAGCGACAGTTTGTCGGTGAGTTTTCTTCCGGCATGAGATTGAGGCTGAAGTTGGCAATGTCTCTCGTCCACGAACCGATGGCGTTACTCTTAGATGAGCCTACGGCGATGCTTGACGAACAAGGGCGTCAACTTGTTTCCAAGTTAATTGAGGAGCAGAAACGCAAGGGCATTGTCATCATTGCTACCAACGACGAAAGGGATGCGGTCTATGGGGAGCAGCAAATTGTCTTGGGCAAGAACCATTAGGGGCAAGGAAAAAGCCGCTTTGAGGGGATCGAATTGGATAAGGCAGGTTTGGGCGATTGCCAAGAAAGATTTTCAAAGCGAGTGGCGGACAAGACATGCTGTCGTCACGACTTTAGCCTTCGCACTCATAGCGTTGACAGTGGTCAGTTTGAGCGTTGGTTCGCTCCGAAGCGAACCGGAGTTAGCGGCAGGGCTGTTGTGGGTCATTATCTTTTTCGCAACGATCGTTGCCCTTGCGCGAACTTTCACCAAGGAAGTGGATGCACACACCGATAATCTGCTGCGGTTGAACGCTGAGCCTTCAGCGATTTTTCTCGGAAAAATGCTCTTCAACCTCGCGCTTCTCGGTTTGGTGGCTTTGATGATTGTGCCGTTGTTCGTGGTGTTGTTGGGCATTTCCGTCAAGCAATCGGGTATTTTTGTCGTTGCTGTTGTTTTGGCACTGATCACTATGGCTGCTTTGGGGACTATTTTGGGTGCAATGCTTGCGAAAGTTCAAAGCAGAATCGCTCTGCTTGCGGTTGCCGCATTCCCGCTTTTCTTCCCGGCACTCGCGGCATCTTTGCAGGTCACGGCTGCAATTCTCGGGGGAGGAGCTGGGGGCAGCGCAACTCCGTTGAAAGTTTTGTTCGCTTATGCTGGCGCTTCCTTCCTTGGTGGCTTGTTACTTTTCGAGGAAATTTGGTGAGCCATCAAGCTACAAACCCTTCCGTTATGCGCCATCATTTACCAGTGCTCTTCGCGCCTTAAACTCAATGGGGTGATAGCTGCATGAGCCAAAAAGTTGCGGAGTCGGTCGTTCAACCTTCTTTCGTCATTCGCAAGGGCAAGCGGAGCGAGTTGAAGGAATTGATCGAGGTTTACCGTTCAGGATACGAGGGATTAGAGGAATACGCCGAGCAAACGGAAGAAGACATTTACGACTACTTGGAGTGGCTTTACGACGGTGACCCGAATGGCTTTTTGGTGGCTGAAGTGGGTGGGGAATTAGTTGGGTTTATCTGCGTTCATGCCGACTGGTGGGATAGGCGCTACCAACGACGAACGGCAGAGTTTCACGAGTTAGTCGTAAGGAAGGATTGGCAAGGTAAAGGCATTGGCAAGGCTTTGATGATGGCAGGGTTGGATTACGCAAGAGCACAAAACTGCGAATATGCGAGTCTCTGGGTTGGGGAAGGCAATTGGAAGGCTCGCGAATGGTATCGCCGCTTGGGTTTTGAAGAAGTCGGGAAAGGTTGGGGAGTTTGGGTGAGAATGGTCAAAAAGTTGAGGGGAGACGGGACGACACAAAACCCGTGAAAACATTTTTGGTTCTGTGGGGTTTCTGCGCGCCAAATCCTTTCCGCCACCAAAATCTAACTCGCGGTCTACAAGGCAAAACTCTCTGAAGGGGGCTTTCAAAAGCGGTCGGCTTTAAGTTGCTTTGTTTTCTGTTGACACTTGCCTGGGCAAGTAGTGTTGCCCGTGCAGGAACCACCGGTTTACCTTGCCTTCAAAAGCCTATCCCCAACATGTGCCTATAGCTATAGCAACCCGGGGTCAATGTTTCGGGCGAAAAGAGCTTTGGAAGGATTTTAGGCAATTTCCGATTCAACTGCTTCCCCTTTGAAAACTTGCCCCCAAAGGTCACCGTGAGCACTCCACTGCCTTGAACTAACACGGAAGTCGCCGTTAAATCCCTTTGGGCAAAGGAGAACGCTTGTAAGCTTAACACCTTGCAGTTTCCGTCGTGTCATAGAGCGCAAGTCGTTGGCTGTGGACAAACTGACCGACATGCTTTGGCTGCACGAAAGGCGAATAAGGCAACGATGGCGACAAAACTCAGCGATACTTGTCACCCCATCTTACATCGCCTTCTCACAAGCACACGACCAACTACGCGCACCATTTTTGGGCCGAATTCATAGCACTACCGGCTTCTGAAGACTTACGGCGTCAGCGATAACGCCCCGTTTTTGTCTCCTGCCGCCAAGGTTCGCTTTTTCCGCTCCTGCGCAGCCCCGTATCCATACATTGTCGCGTCTTTGTCGGCAGGGTCGTAAAGGTCAGCCAAGCCGATCCAATGTCCAAATTCGTGGGTTGCAATGTTGCGAATGTCGTGAGCACTCGGCTGGTCAGGGCAATAAATGTCGGCAGTGTAGCCATCGGGCACAGTGAAGTTATATCAAGCGACCCGGTTATTAAAGGCGGTGCCGGCTTCAATCACTTGTCCCGTTAAACGGGAGACCCAAACACAGGTGACGGCGAGCGCACCTGATTACAAATTGCGCAACGAAATTGCATTGATGCCATCAAACCGACCCGCTTGAACGGAGGTTGTGCCTTCGTAAGTAAGGTTAGAACGGGATTTGCCGCTGACCAAACGGCAAATGGACCTTTTATGGCTTGAACGACTTGGTCGGGAGTTAGCCGGTGACCTCGCTGGGATTGACCCATTAGGTTACCCCACTGGAAATCAATTTTCAGCCTGTAGATGCGTAATTTGTCCGGTCAGAAGTGCTAACCGAACAACCTCTCCCAACTATCAGTGGCGACGGGATGAACGATGATGTGTTCGTCGATGTCACCGGCTTGGACAAAGTTTTTGCCGTCACCGTAGCCACCAAGAAGGGGGAACGAACTGGCAATCGCTGCGAGAGCCGTCATGCCTGCCCAGCGCCTTGCGTCCCTCACCTCGCTTAAAAGTTTTGTTTGCTGGGAGGCACCAAGGTGATGCAATGGCAAAGCACAAGTTCACTAAAAACAAATTTGTCAAGTTTGCTGTTGCAACTTCCGCTCCAACTCAGCGACTCTCCGTTCCAACTCTTCACGCTTCTGTCTTTCTTTCTCCAGGGCTTCTCTCGGCGATAAAATTTCGTTGCCTTCACGGTCAACCGCTCGCAATTTTTGCCCTTCAATCCAAACCTTAACACCCAAACTTTCAAGCATTGCCTCGGGAACTCGTCTCATTTCATCGCCTTTAGCCAAACTGCAAAACCAAAGTCTCATGGGTAGGGAGGGGATGGCTTCAACAATCAAGTAATCCTTCACGCCCATAGCCGCATAAAATGCCGCTTTCTCGCTCAAAGCCTCCCCAAGGGACTTTGGGCTGACAGCAACTTCAATGATGGCAACAGGAGCATCTCCATCTTCTGGAGCTGGGGGGACCAAACCTATGCTTTCAAGGGGTGGAGTCTTGCCAATCACTACCGCAAGGTCTGGAGCATAATGCTTGCCCTTGTATCGGAAAAACAAGTCTCGGAACACCACCGCATCGGGAATTTTCGCAACAACTTCTTCAAGCAACTCCTTTACAGCCTCAACATTTTTGTTGTGCCAAGGGCTTTCAGGCATTTTCTCCTCAAGCACCTCCGCCTCAGGGACGGCGGTGCTGACCATCTCCTTGCACCTCCCTAAGGGCGCCTTTGCTACCCAAAAGTTTGCCACGCTGTGCTACATTTTTGTGGCGGGAATGAAATTGCGAGGGAAGGTGGTAAAGTATGGCTGTTCGGCAAGACATCTTTGAAGCCAAGGGGCAAATTAAGGTGCAGGACAGGAATGTAACGATTTACCGTCTGCAACGGTTGCAAGAACTGGGTCTCACTGAAATCTCGCGCTTGCCTTACTCCATTCGCGTTCTGCTTGAAAACCTTTTGCGTCACTGTGACGGCTACATTGTCACCGAGGAAGACGTAAAGGCATTGGCAAGTTGGCAACCGAAGCCGCCTGATAGGGAGATTGCTTTTATGCCCGCCCGGGTTCTGCTTCAGGATTTCACTGGAGTCCCTTGCGTTGTTGACCTCGCTGCGATGAGGGCAGCAGTTGCGAGACTTGGGGGTGACCCCAAAAGGGTTAACCCGCTTGTCCCTGTTGACCTGGTCATTGACCACTCAGTTCAAGTTGACTACTTTGGGACATCGGATGCATTCGCTTTGAACGTTATAAGGGAATACGAGCGAAACGCCGAACGCTACACGCTTTTGAAATGGGCACAGCAAGCTTTTCAAAACTTCCGAGTCGTCCCGCCGGGCACCGGTATCATTCATCAGGTCAACTTGGAGTATTTGGCGAAGGTTGTGCAAACGGCCGAACACAACGGCGAGACCTTGGCATTTCCGGACACATTAGTCGGCACCGACTCCCACACGACGATGGTTAACAGCTTGGGGGTTTTAGGTTGGGGCGTTGGTGGCATTGAGGCGGAGGCAGTTATGCTCGGTCAACCCTACTACATGCGTATCCCTGAGGTCGTGGGAGTGAGACTGGTTGGTGAGTTCCCTGAGGGGGTGACGGCAACCGATTTGGTATTGACAGTCACTCACCTGCTCAGAAAGAAGGGGGTTGTTGACAAGTTTGTGGAATTCTTCGGTCCAAGCCTGAAGTTACTGAGTTTGCCTGACCGCGCCACTATCGCCAACATGGCACCCGAATATGGAGCAACTTGTGGCTTCTTCCCGATTGACGAGGAAACGCTTGCTTACTTGCGATTCACAGGTCGGCCTGAGGAGCATGTTGAGCTGGTTGAGGGATACTGCAAGGAGCAAGCTCTATTTTACGACGAGAGCGTTGAACCAACTTACAGCGAAGTCTTGGAAATTGATTTGTCCCAACTTGAGCCGACGATGGCAGGCCCGCGCCGACCTCACGATATGGTGCGATTAAAGGAAGTCAAACGTCAGTTCTGGGAAGTATTGCCAGCAATGCTGCCAAAGAAAGGTGGAAGTGATACGGTCACACACGAGGAGCGAGCCAAACCTCAAGTTTGGGTCAGCCTTGATAGCCAAAAATTTGCGCTCACTCACGGCAGTGTTGTCATCGCTTCAATCACCAGTTGCACCAACACATCTAACCCAACTGTGTTGATCGGAGCAGGATTGCTCGCCCGCAACGCTGTTAAGAAGGGCCTGCAAGTTAAACCTTGGGTGAAGACGAGCTTAGCACCGGGTTCTCAAGTCGTCGTGGATTACCTTGAAGCTGCAGGCTTGATGCCATACCTTGAAGCGCTTCGCTTTCACCTCGTCGGTTTCGGTTGCATGACTTGCATTGGAAACAGCGGTCCGCTTCCAGAGCCAATCGCTAACGCTATCAAAGAGCACGGCTTAGTTGCGGTCGCAGTGCTCAGTGGGAACCGAAACTTTGAGGCAAGGGTTCATCCCCTTGTTCGTGCCAATTACCTTGCATCTCCAATGCTCGTTGTCGCCTACGCCTTAGCCGGTCGCATTGACATTGACTTTGCAACCGAACCAATTGACTATACGCCCAACGGCGAACCTGTTTATTTGCGGGATATTTGGCCAAGCGCCGAGGAAATTCAGCTCACCATCCGAAAAGCTCTCAAGGCTCAGATGTTCCGAAAGCGATATGCCAAAGTCTTCGCTGGTGATGAGCGCTGGCGCAAATTGTCCGCTCCAAAGGGCGATTTGTTCTCTTTTGACCCGTCTTCAACTTACATCAAAGAGCCACCGTTCTTCACTGACTTCACCCTTGAACCGCCACCGCTTCAAGACATCAAGGGTGCGCGAGCTTTGGTCGTCTTAGGTGATAGCATCACAACTGATCACATC
>JANZZQ010000012.1:8582-16522 GCA_026419315.1 Armatimonadota bacterium
CCCGCCGGTAACATCCCACCTGATAGCCCTGCCGGTCGTTACTTAATTGAGCGAGGCGTTGAACCGAAAGACTTCAACAGCTACGGGGCACGAAGGGGAAACCATGAGGTCATGATACGAGGCACTTTCGCAAATGTGAGGTTGCGCAATTTGCTCACGCCCGACCGCGAGGGTGGATGGACAATTTGTTTCGGGGACGAAGGGGAAAGGGAAGTGATGACGGTATACGAAGCAGCAATGAGATACAAGGAACGGGGAGTCCCGCTAATGGTCCTTGGAGGCAAAGAGTATGGCAGTGGGAGTTCAAGGGATTGGGCAGCTAAAGGTCCCGCTTTGCTGGGGGTTAAGGTAGTTCTTGCTGAGACTTTTGAACGGATCCACCGAAGCAACCTTGTAGGCATGGGGATTTTGCCCTTGCAGTTCAAGCCGGGTGAAAACCGAGAAACTTTAGGCTTGACGGGTGAGGAAGTGTTTGACGTTGAGGGCATCGCTGAAGGACTTTACCCACGCAAAGAATTGACAGTTCGCGCTCGCAGGCCCGATGGCAGCGAAATCTCCTTCACCGTCATCGCTCGCCTTGACACCCCTATTGAAGTTGACTACTACCGTCACGGCGGCATTTTGCCCTACGTGCTTAGGAAAATTGTCAAGGGCGAATAGAGGATTGCTCTTCACCGGATTTGCGTGCTTGGCATCACGTTACCAAATTCAACCAGTGGTTGATGGCGAGTTTGCTCAATGGCAAATTTATTTGGCGAAGGAAACTCTCGCCATTTGAGGGCGACTGTAATCTGAAGCCCGTAGCCGGGATCAGGAAAAGAAACTCAACGGCCAAACATTAGGTGGGTGAGGGGAAATGATGCAGTTGCAAGGTCGGAAGGTTGCTGTGCTCGTGGAAGACCTTTACGAAAACTTGGAACTTTGGTATCCCGTGCTGCGGTTACGCGAAGAAGGGGCGGAAGTCTTTATCGTCGGGCCGAGGGGTGGTGAGACCTACAAAAGCAAAGAAGGCTACCCTGCGAAGGCGGACAAATCCGCCGAGGAGGTAAACGCCGACGAAATTGACGCCGTAATTGTTCCCGGTGGTTACGCCCCTGACAGAATGCGCCGACATCAATCAATGGTCAAGTTGGTGCGCGAGGCCTTTGAGAAAGGCAAAATAGTTGCTGCTATCTGTCACGGTGGTTGGATGCTTGCAGAGGCTGACATCGTTCGCGGTCGCACTGTTACCAGTTTCTTCGCAATCAAAACCGACATGGTGAATGCGGGCGCAAATTGGGTTGACAAGGAAGTTGTCCGCGACGGCAACATCATCACATCGCGAGTCCCTTCGGATTTACCGTCGTTCATGAGGGCAATCATAGATGCCTTGACAGAAATGAAGCAATAACCTTAACCAAAAGAGAGAGGGGGTTTTGGCTTTGCCTGAACCTTTGTTGAAGGAATTGAGCAAACCGGGAAGGGTCGGAATTTCGCTTCCTGAACCCGATGTCCCTGTGAAGCCCATTGACGAACTTCTTGGACGGGAAAACCTTCGCACTGAGCCCCCGCCTTTGCCCGAAGTTGACCAACTGACCGTCGTTAGGCACTTCATTCGGCTCTCACAACTCAACTATAGCGTTGACACACACTTTTACCCGCTTGGTTCGTGCACGATGAAATATAACCCGAAAGTCAACGAAGAAGTGGCGAAGTTACCCGGTTTTGCGTTTTTGCACCCACTTCAAGATGAGGAGACGGTGCAGGGGATTTTGAAGTTGATGAAGGAGCTTGAGCGGATGCTTTGCGAAATCGGCGGCATGGATGCTTGCACCCTTCAGGGCGCTGCCGGTGCGCAAGGTGAGTTCATCGGGTTGTTGCTTGTCAGGGCTTGGCACAGATATCGCGGGGAGGAGGATAAGCGAACTCGCATTATCGTCCCAGATTCTGCCCACGGGACCAACCCTGCAAGCGCTGCAAGGTGCGGCTTTATAGTTGAAAGTGTGCCGAGTGGTTCCGATGGTTGCATTGACCTTTCAGCCCTTGAAAAGGCTTTGAAGCCAGACAGGAACGGTCAATTGCCAGCAGCGGTAATGGTCACAAACCCGAACACTTTAGGCAAGTTCGAGCGGGAAATTGTCAAGGTGGCGGAAATAACTCACGAGGCTGGTGCTTTGCTCTACTACGATGGTGCGAATTTGAATGCCATCATGGGTAAAGCGAAGCCGGGCGATATGGGCTGTGATATCATGCACTTTAACCTTCACAAAACTTTCAGCACCCCTCACGGCGGAGGCGGTCCCGGCTCGGGTCCAGTAGCTGTCAAAGCTTTCCTTGAACCGTTTTTGCCTGTCCCAGTAATTGAGGAGTGCGACGACAAATTGAGACTTTCTTACGACCGCCCCCTTTCCGTCGGAAGGGTTCACAGTTTTTACGGCAATGTGCTCGTTGCGGTCAGAGCCTACGCATACATCCTGAGCATGGGGACAGAGGGGTTGGAAAGGGTTGCTGAAGACGCAGTCCTTAACGCCAACTACTTGATGCACAAACTCGCTCAGATCTTCCCCGTCGCGTTTCCTGGATTGTGCAAGCACGAGTTCGTATTGAGCCTGAGGCAATTTAAACACGAAACGGGCATCAGAACTTGGGACGTCGCTAAACGACTTCTTGATTACGGGTTTTACGCCCCAACCGTTTACTTTCCCATCACCGTTGAGGAAGCGATGATGGTTGAACCGACAGAAACTGAGACCAAGGAAACCTTAGATGCATTTGTTGAGGCGCTGAAGTCCATCTTTGAGGAGTCTCACGAGAACCCGCAAATAGTTCGGTCTGCGCCTCACAAAACCCCAGTCTCCCGCTTGGATGAGGCGAAGGCTGCAAGGGAGTTGAAAGTTCGTTGGTGAAAACCAAACCTTTTCGCAGGCGTGGCAGTTTCCATTCTAAAAACTCGCTGTGGGGTCTTAAAGGTTGCTTCCACTGGCTGCGATGAGGGAAAAACGGAGGTGCCAAAAGTGAAATGGGGGTTCGTGGCATTCCCTAATCCCCCAGAGGATTACCTTGACTTTGCAGTTAGGCACGGGTTCAAACACATGGAAATTGACCTGTTCTGCCCGCAACAGTGGCTGAGTAGGTATCACGCCGCTCGCATTCGCTCCCTTCGCCAAAGAATTGAAGCGACGGAATTGACAGTGAGTTTTCACGCCCCTTACCCTTTGAACTTGGCTGATTTTCTGCCAGAAGTTAGGGCCGCTGCGGTCAAATACACCGAGCGTTTGCTTCGGGTGGCAAGCGACTTGGGCGCTAAATGGGTGACTGTCCATCCCGGATACGGAATCGGCATCCCCACCCTTGAATGGGTTCGCTCGAAAGCGATGAACGGACTGAGACGCTCCCTTGACAGATTGATTCCAATTGCTGAGCGTTTGCAAGTTCCTTTGGCTTTAGAGAACCTCATCTCTGTCCCGCCGGAGAGCGAGGTTGTCTTTTTGTTGGATAACCCGGAGGAATTGAGGCTGCTTTTGAACGAGTATCCCTCACCTGCGTTAAAGGTGTGCATTGATGTCGGGCATGCGGAGGTTTCGAAAGGCTTTCACGCTTTCTGGTCGGTTGCTAAAGAGCGCTGTGTTGCGTTACACATGCACGATAACGATTCCCGTGTAGACCTTCACCTTGTTCCCGGGAGCGGGAACATAAATTGGCTCAAGGTTCTTTCAACGCTCCGTGAAGATGGTTTTCCGGGTGTGGTCAACGTTGAGTTGTTTTTGGACGAGCACAAAGTTGCCGCAAAGAGGTATCTGGAAAGTGTTTGGGAAAGTTTAGGCGATTGAAACTTCGTCAATTGACAGCGGTTGCCAAAGGGGTTATTCTGTTTAATGGCACAAAAGCTGTTGAAGGAAGGCGATGCCCATGCGTAAGTTGGCTGTCGCAGCCATACTGGTTTCTTTAAGCGCAGTGCTCACCGCCCAAACTTCTCGCCCACATGTGTGCTATGTTGTGCTTAAAGATGTAGTTGTCAACCCGAGCCTCAGGGATTTTCTTCAACGAGCCATTGAGCAGGCTCAGAACGATAATGCGGAATGCTTGATCGTTCAGATCACGACTCCTGGCGGTATAGTTGACAGCATGCAAGAGATTGTCCGGCTGTTTTTGAATTCGCCTGTGCCAATCGTCACTTTCGTTGCACCGAGGGGAGGCAACGCGGATTCGGCCGGGACTTTCATTGTCATGGCTGGACACATCGCTGCGATGGCTCCTGCGTCCCGCATTGGTGCTGCCCATCCAATAATAATGCCCATCGCACCAGTCTCTCCCGGCGGTGAGGAACGTGGGCCCTCAGAATCTGAGCGGGTAATGCTTGAAAAAGTCACGAACGCTGTGGTTGGCACAATTAAAGCAATTGCCGAAGAGAGGGAGAGGAACACGAAGTGGGCGGAAAAGATGGTTCGAGAAAGCGCAGTCTTAACCGCTCGAGAGGCTGCGGCTCAAAAAGTCGTGGACTTGGTAGCAGAAGACATCCACGACCTGCTCCAAAAGCTTGACGGTCGGAAAGTTAGAACTGTTGCGGGATTGAAAACATTGCGCACTAAAGACGCTTTCTTGCACGAATTCCGAATGACCCCTAAGGAGAAGTTCTTGCACTTCCTTTCAAACCCCAGCGTTGCTTACTTGCTGCTCCTGATCGCCATGCTTGGTTTCATCATGGAGATTTACAACCCGGGCGCAATTTTGCCAATAGCCATTGGCGTCATCGCTTTCATTCTGTTCCTCTTTTCAGCGGCTTTGTTGCCTGTTAACGTTGTTGGTGTGTTGCTGGTTTTGGCTGCGGCGGCGTTTTTCATTGCAGAGTTGTTCGTCACAAGTCACGGAATTTTGGCGGCATTCGGGGTAATTGCGCTTTTACTTGGTGGCTACATGCTCTTTCCCGAGCCGGGGGGGATGCCTCCCAACTTCTACGGTTTCATCCGCGTAGCGCCGGGAACTTTGGTCGGTGCTGGGTTGATTACTGGCGGGTTAATGGTTGCAGCATTGGTCGCTATAGTTCGCGGGCAAAAGAGAGAGCCAGTCGTGGGACAGGAATGGTTAATTGGTCAGGTCGGCGAAGCTAGAACCGATTTAACTCCGACAGGGACAGTTTTCGTAGGCGGAACTTGGTGGACGGCTGAATCCGTTGAGGGGGAAATTAAAGCCGGCGAAAAGGTTGAAGTCGTGGCGATGGAAGGACTTAGGCTTAAGGTCAAGCGAAAGTCATGAAGGAGGAGTGATTGGTAATGCCGAAGGAGTTGGTTGTTCAATTGGGCGCTTTCGTCATCGTTTTGGTGTTAGTGCTCATTTCACAATCGATCCGAATCGTTCAAGAATGGGAGCGAGGCGTTGTCTTCCGCTTGGGAAGGTTCGTCCGGGTCGCAGGCCCTGGCATCAGGTTCATCATCCCGTTCATTGAACGCATGATTAAAGTTGACATTCGGGTCTTCACCGTTGATGTGCCGAAACAGGAAATTATCACGAAGGACAATGTGACAGTTCGCGTTAACGCCGTCGTTTACTTCCGAGTTGTGGACCCGATGGCAGCTCTCATCCGTGTGGAAAACTACCTTTACGCCACCCAGCAAGTGTCCCAAACGACTTTGAGAGATGTGGTTGGTCAGAGTGAACTTGATGAATTGCTCGCCCACCGTGAGGAACTGAACCAACGGCTTCAGCGCATCATTGACGCCACAACGGACCCTTGGGGAATCAAAGTTGACATGGTTGCCATCAAGGATGTTGAGCTCCCCGATGCGATGAAGCGAGCAATGGCGAGGCAAGCGGAAGCGGAGCGAGAGAGGCGCGCTAAAGTGATACACGCTCAAGGTGAGTTCCAAGCAGCTGAAACATTGGCTCAAGCCGCAGAGATTATGGGCCGTCACCCCGGCTCCTTACAATTGCGCTTCTTGCAAACCTTGACCGAAGTTGCGACGGAAAGAAGCACCATCGTCGTTATGCCTGTGCCTATTGACATCTTGTCGGCGTTCGTCACTGACAGGAGTCGGACTGAATCCCTTCCGTCGTCGGAGTAAAGGTCGCAAAATTATGACGGGGTGAGAAACGGAAGATGTGGAAACCGCAAACAAAGGAAGCTGTCCTGAGAGAAGTCCGAATCAGGGAATGGCGCAGGCAAGTGGGAAGGACAATCGTCACGAGCCTGAAGTGGCTTTTCGTGAGTTTCTTGAGAGGCATTGCCGTGACCTTTGATTGGTTGAAATGGCAGTCGGCGAAAGTCGCTTGTGACCTTGACGAAAGTAGGCTATTAAGTCAGCGCTATGACAAACTCTTGCGCTTGGGCGAGACTGTCTATGCGATGTATCGGGCTGGTGAAACCTCTTGGCAAGCAATTGAACCTATTTGCCAAGAGATAGAGGAAATTGACCGCAAATTGGACGCAGCGAAAATTTTGCCTTTACAAGTCTTGCCCCACGAACCGAAAAACGAGCAGACTTTGCAAGTAAGCGCTTCATCATCACCGTGAAGGAGGTTGGGTGCCAGTGGCTACTATGGCAGAGGAGATCCAAAAACAATTGATTGCAACATTGGCACCCTATATGGGTAAGGTGTCATTTGGCAATTTGAGGTTCCAGACATCCGAGTGGGCCGAGGGCGATAAGAAGTTTGTCAACATCGCAATTGTTTACGAAACGCCAGGAAGTTCCACCAACCAACTCAACATCACAGTGGATGAAACCGAAGGCATTCTGACCTTCATTGATGGCGAAGCGGAGCGACAAACTACTAATGTCAACGAAGTAATCCAGTTTGTTGAAGAGGCTGTTAGAAGCATCCCGGAGCGCCGGTTGGAGCGATTGCGAGAAACTGTGCGAAGGTGGGCTGGACAAGGGAGAAGCAGAGCTGAGGTTCTCGCTGAGTTGAACAGGTTGCTCCGTGCTGACCTAATTGGAGGCACCATTACGCACCATGAGTTGAAAGCGACAATCCAATACTGCTTGCAACTATTCAATGTCCCTTCGGAAGAGCGTGTGGAGTCTCGGTGAGGCGAAAAGAATGTCCAGTTTGCTTCTTTCCCGAAACAACGGCAAGAGGGTTGGTTCTGAGAAACAGTTAGCCCAAATGAGGGCTAATATGGTGGAGTATCAGCTTCGGCGTCGAGGCATTAAGGACGAACGAGTCTTGCAAGCGTTTTTAAAAGTGCCTCGCCATAAGTTCGTCAGACCACAAGACATATGGCATGCCTACGAAGATTACCCCCTCGCCATCGGCTACGGTCAAACTATTTCCCAGCCTTACATGGTCGCAATCATGACCGAACTTCTTGAACTCAAAGGCGACGAACGGGTGTTGGAGGTCGGAACTGGTTCTGGTTACCAAGCCGCAATCCTCGCAGAACTGGCAAGAGAAGTTTTCACGATTGAAAGGATCCCTGAACTCGCTAAAAGGGCGGAAGCAGTTCTGCGAGAATTGGATTACACAAATGTCAAGGTCATTGTCGGCGACGGGTCAAAAGGTCTGCCCGAATATGCCCCCTACGACGCTATCATTGTCACCGCAGCCGCCCCCAAGCCCCCACAACCGCTTTTGGAGCAATTGAAAGACGGCGGTAAGTTGGTTATCCCCGTGGGAAGTCGGAAGTTACAAGACCTGATAAGGATAACTCGCTTCGGAAACGATTTCAAAACGGAAAACTTCGGTCCGTGCTTGTTCGTGCCTTTGATAGGCGAAGCAGGTTGGCGAGGTGAGAATGAATCGGGGGAGGGCGAAGGTTATGAGGTTTAAGTGGTGCGGGCTTTTGACTTTGTTGCTTATCGCTCCCGCATCTGCGTTTCAAGCGGGTGCAGCAAAGCGTGATGTCACACCTTCCCTTGACCGACCTGTTTTCATCGCTGGCTTTGGGAACAACAGAACGGCAACCGCTATCCACGACCCAATTTGGGTCCGTTGCCTCACTGTCAGCGACGGAAAAAGAAATG
>JANZZQ010000122.1 GCA_026419315.1 Armatimonadota bacterium
TTGGAGAGAAAGTTTTCCAAGGAGGAGTTGCTTGAACTTTACCTGAACACTGTCTGCTACGGTCATGGAGCCTACGGTGTTCAAGCGGCGGCTGAACTGTATTTCGGCAAAGATGTCAGTGAGTTGACCTTACCTCAAGCGGCTTTGCTTGCCGCTTTGCCCAAACGGCCCTCAGATTTATCGCCTTTCGTCAACCCGAGGGCTGCCAAGAGGCGCCGCGATTACATACTGGATGTCATGGCGGAGGAAGGTTACATAACCCGCTCGGAAGCGGAAGCGGCAAAACGAGTCCCCATCACGGAAGGACTTCGTCCAGAACCAACCTGGCTGATAGAGCCGCCGAAGGCTTTCCACTTCGTTGAATATGTCAAGCGGGAGTTAGTCCGCAAGTTTGGACACGACATAGTTGACAGGGGCGGCTTGAAAGTTTACACAACACTCAACTACAGGTTGCAAAAAGAAGTCGAACTTATTGCCGAGCGATACCTTAAAGCCTATCGCTACACCGGAGCGGACCAAATGGCGATTGTCGTCATTCACATACCAACGGGACGAATTCTGGCAATGTATGGTGGTCGACCTTATAGAGTTGACCCGAGGACGGGCGAGCGCCGATTGGACCATTTCAATCGCGCCGTCTTGGCCTACCGTCAGCCAGGCTCGTCATTTAAGCCATATGTTTACGCCGCCGCTTTGGAGATGGGGTTCCGACCAAACAGTCTATTCAACGACTCTCGAATCTCCTTCCCCATTGGCAACGGGAAGTGGTGGTCGCCGAAAAACTACGATGGCCGTTACAACCGGACGATGACCCTTGAAACCGCTTTGGCTACTTCAAACAACGTCATCGCTGTCAAGTTGATCCGGGCTGTCGGGGTTGACAAAACCATTGAAATTTCCACCCGCTTGGGTGTTCGGTTCCCTCCAAACATAAACCCTGCCTCCGCAAGTTATTCATTGGCGCTCGGTTCCATCGGGGTTACGGTTTTGGACCACACTGCCGCCTTAGCATCAGTTGCGAATGGGGGCGTCAGGGTGATACCGACAGGCATTACAAAGGTTTACGATAGCGAAGGGAAGTTGATTTACTCGGAAAAAGTGGAACAGCAACAAGTTTTGATGCCGGAGGTGGCAAGCCGACTATTGGCCATGCTAATTTCTGTCGTCACTAAAGGGACTGGGCGGCGCGCTCAGATTCCGGAATACCAAGTTGCTGGTAAGACCGGGACTAGCGAAAATATCAAAGATGTTTGGTTCGTCGGTTTCACACCGACGATTGCCTGCGGTGTTTGGTTAGGACGCGACGATAACAGACCTTTAAAATTCGGCTCAGGAGGAACTTTGTGCGCTCCCGTTTTCAAAGAAGTTGTCATGACCGCTTTGAAGTATTACCCTGGCGAGAGAACTTTTCGCGTACTTTCCCGCAAACACGCTGCCAACAACAAATACGACATTAACAACAGAGATGAAGGTGAGAACATTCGCGTTGTCGTTTGCGCTGAATCGGGCTTATTAGCCACAAGTTTTTGCCCCGTAACCTACAGTGAGGTCCTCCCTGCTTACAGAGCGCCGAAGCGCACCTGCCCAATCCACCACGAGGAATTGCAACCGGTTTTGATTTGCACTGCTTCCGGGAAATTAGCAACTCCCAACTGTCCTGCCCAGAGCGTTGTTACCAAAACACTCCCGAAAAGCGATATCCCTAAAGAAGCGTGTGACTTGCATTTGCCCTTGCCTCCGGACGAGGAGATAAACTGGCAAGAGAGCGAACAGCCCAGTGGGGATTAGGTGAAAGTGAATCATCTCCTGCCTCCGCTTTACGAAGCATCATCGAAGTGAGCTTAGCCACAACTTGCTCGCCTCTAGCATCACTTGCCTAACATGTGTTCGCTTGCGTGCTAAAATTCAAACCAAACGAGCGGAAAAGAAGGGCTTTTGCTCAAAAACCCTCGGTGCAGTTTTGGTTAGTTGTGGAACCCAGATTCGCCCGGTGCCGAGAAAGGGTTTTAACCAGTGGGGTGAGAATCATCATTTCGCACAAGTCGCCAATTTTGTGGTAAAAAGCGAAAGGCGGGAAAGGTGGGGATTGGGAGCAGCGTTGACAAATCTAAGGGGGAAATTAAGCGAATGAGTCGGTGGTTTTTCTTTGCGTTGGTGTTATTGGGTTTCGGACTAAGAAGTAGCGCTCAGGAAGGTGCGCAATACAGGCTCGTCCCAGGGGATGTCATCAGTATCGTGGTCTTGAACGACCAATCCTTCTCTGGAGAGCAGGTTGTTGGTCCGGACGGTTTCATTCGCCTCCCCCTTATCGGCGCAATCAAAGCGGCAGGTTTGACTTTGGACGAACTGACTGAAAAAGTGCAACAAGCATTGAGTCGGTTTATTCGCAAACCTCGCGTTACCGTCACCTTAAAGCAATTTCCAATTTCGGCCAGGCGAGTTTATGTGTTAGGTGAGGTCAAAAATCCTGGAGCCTACCAAATTCCACCGGGAATAAGTCCGACGATATTTGACGCTGTTGCTTTGGCTGGCGGCCTTACCGATAACGCTGACCTGACACAAATTCGTGTTTTTCAAAGAGATGGTCAAAGTGCAAGTTTCAATCTCCGGGAGTTTCATGCTGGCGGCGTAACCATTAACCCTGGTGATATCGTTTGGGTCCCATCCGCATTCGTGAAAGTCAGCATCGTTGGTGCGGTCGAAAAAGGAGGGATTTACTCCGTCCCCGTTCACGGAACCCTACTCAACGCTTTGGCTGCAGCAGGTAGTGTGAAAGAACCAAACGTCACCATTCGCGTTTTCCGTGCGGGGACAGAGTTATTGAATGTCCCTTGGGTTGATTTGGCCAATGGTTTAGTTCCGCCCATAAGGCTTCAAGAGGGAGACACAATTCTGGTTTCCGTGCCCACAATCGCGGGAGTGACCGTTGCAGGGACAGTTGCAAGGCCAGGCACTTACGACCTTAAAGGAAACATCACCGTCCTCGGTGCTTTGGCACTGGCAGGGGCGAGTGTCGAGCCGGGCAAGCCTCTTCAGGTTAGAGTGCTTCGTCAGGGGCAAGAGGTGTTGAAAGTTTCGTGGCAAGAAACTTCCACCCCAGTGAAGGAACTTGCACAACCACTACAACCTGGCGATGTCGTTTTGGTTGAACCGATGGTTTTAAAGGCAACTTTGGTTGGTCCCGTCCGAAAACCCGGCTCTTACCTTCTCCCCGTCGGTTCAACGGTTGTTGACTTGTTGGCAAAAGGAGAAGAGATTTTGCCCAATGCGGATTTAACGGGGGCGTATTTGCTTCGCAAAGGGGAGAACAAACCCATTGACCTTCTAAGGTTGCTTTGGGAGAGCGAAATGGAGATGAACCTGGAACTTCAAGATGGCGATGTTTTACTCATCCCAGTAACACGCAAAGTTTGGGTTGCTGGCGCAGTTCTTCGTCCCGGCGCAATTGATTACCAACCCCGAATGACAGTCGTGGATGCCATCAGCGCCGCTGGTGGCCCAATTGGCCTAGAAGTTTCCGACCTGTCATCGGTCCGAATCGTGAGCGGAAACGATGTCAAGGTCGTCAACTTGGAAGAAGCCTTCAAAGGAGGCAGCCTCCAAACTTATCCGCTTAAACCGGGCGATGCGGTTTTGGTTCCTGAAAAGGCGAAAGCTTACATTTATGGCGCTGTGTTGAAACCAGGTGCTGTGAGATTGCAAGAAGGTGACACCGTGCTGACCGCGCTGAGCAATGCAGGTGGACCAGTCGCCGATGCTATGTTGAATGAAGCGAGGCTCATAAGGTTCGTCAACGGTTCGGCAATTGTGATGAAACTCGATTTAAGCAAAGCCCTTTCGCGAGGCGACTTATCCCAAGCACCCGTAATGCAACCGGGCGATGTTCTCTACATCCCCCCTCGTCGCCGTAACCAATGGGATATCACCCGAGTGATTGGAATCACAACAAGCTTGGCAACGGCGATCTACTATCTGTCTAGAACCCGTTGAGGGGAGGTGAGTTCGTTGGATTTAGTCAAACCTAACAGTAGTTTGTGGTATGCAATTTACACGCATGTCAACTTTGAGGAGAGGGTGGCGAGTGCTTTAGAAGCGCAAGGGTTTGAGGT
>JANZZQ010000123.1:0-2541 GCA_026419315.1 Armatimonadota bacterium
AACCACTTTGCCTACTGCCAAATCCCAAAGGGCAATGCCTTGTGATTCAAACAGCGTGATTTCATCCTCGCTTTCTCTGCCCTTGACTTTGCCGCAAACGACCTCTCCGAGTTCAGGCAACCTGTCCCAAGCCAAGTCTCCCCTTTCAACAGCCGAAAGCAAATCGCCGCATTCAATTTTCGCTTGGTTTCGGTCATCAACGACGATTCGTTGACACTTTCTCACCGCTTCGCTGTCAAGTTCACGCCTGACCAGCGAGTTTGAGCCTGCAGCGTTGATGTGCGTTCCCGGTCTCAGCCAACTGCCGAGCAGGACTGGGTTGTGGGATGTCGTGATGGTGACGATAATGTCTGCGTTTTCAACTGCTTCCTCTGCGGAAGCCACAGGCTTGACGGGAATGCCCAACACTTCGGTCATCTTTTGGGCAAATTTCTCCCGCCTTTCCGGGGTCCTGCTGTATGCGAAGATGCGCTCAATCTGCCTGACTTGACATATCGCTATCAGTTGGGTTTCAGCCTGAAAGCCTGTCCCAATTATGCCGACGGTTCGCGAATTTGCGCGAGCCATGAACTTTGTCGCCACACCCGAAGCAGCACCGGTTCTGATTTGCCCAAGTCTCGCCGCTTCAGCAACCATCAAAAGTTCGCCATTCGCGCCGTAGAGGAAAAATAGAGCGGAACGGGGCGTGTAAACTTTGAAGCCCGTTAAACCCCACATCGGAACCGTTGCTGCCATCCAATGCAAAATCACTCCTTGCCTTCTCACCCTCTGTCTCGGGTGATTGAAAGCGAGCCCTTCACCGTGAAGCCTCACGATATTTTCAACGGCTTCAATCGCCGTAGGCATCTCAAGCAAACTTGCAACTTGGTCCTCCGTCACGAAAATAGCCATTCATCCCCACCTCTCGCTCCAATTGCGCAAACATCGCAAAAGATCTGAAAGCGGGGCGAAGTTTTACACCCCGGTGACATTTTTTTCAGCGTAAATTTTGCGGCACGGAGCGAGTAAGTGCCTTCCTCTCCCGGGCAACAACTTGCCCGCTTCTCCAAAACCGCCTACTACCCTTGCTTCAACTTTCCCGTTCGCATCAAAATGATTGTGACGATGGCAATTTGGGCAAAATCGTTTTAGCCGCCTTCCACCTGGAGCGCGGTAAGGCAGAGGTGACGGGCATTGAGGGCAATAGGCTTAGCGATTCTTTTATTGGCCGTTGTCTTCGGTTCAATCTTGCTTCTGAAAACCGTTGAGCCGAGGATGAGAGCCAAGCGCGAGGAAGAACTGCAGAAGTTGTGTCAAGTAAGGTTAGGGGTAATGCTGGCTCAAGCCTTACAACTTTACTTGGAGCGCTACGACAATTTGTTACCACCGCCGCAAAATTGGTGCGACGCTTTGGAAGATTTCATACCACCGTCTCAGCGCAAGTTTGCACTCCATTGTCCAAAGCTGGAAGGCAAAGGCGGTTACGGTTTCGCCTTCAACGCTTACGCTTGGGACGAGAAACACGGTGTTCCGAGATGGCACCCGGAAATGTATCCGCAAAACGAAGTCGTCTTGATTTACGAGACAACTCAAACGAAGCGAAATGCTGTTGGCACCGGAGAAGACATACCCGACCCTGGTCGCCACAACGGCTACAACCTGTTTTTGTTTGCAGACGGTTCGGTTATGGCGCTCACCCCTGAGGAGTTCAAAGAGATGTTGAAAAATGGCGAGTTGAGGTTCAAGCCCCTCATAAGACCGCCAACCCTGAGGTGAGTGAAAAGGGAAACCATGAAAGTTGCAATGGTGACAAGTTGGGGAGTTCAGTGCGGAATTGCCCGCTACGCCGAAGAACTGGTAGCGGCGCTGAGGCAACTGCCGAATTGTCAAGTTGATGTTTTGCCCGCTGGCGTTCAGGTTTGGAAGGAACAGCATAGGACACTTGGTTGGTTTCAGGAAAGACTTTACTGGCTTGAAATCGCCGAGAGGACGAAAGGGGCCGATTTGGTGCACATTCAGTTTGCCCCACATTTTTTTGGCGGTCTGAAACCGTTCCGAAACCTGCTCCCTTTTTTCCTAAACTCCTTGACCAAACCAACGGTCATCACAGTCCACGAGGTAGATTTGACGGGCTCGCCGATAATAAAGTTTGTCAAGTCTTGGGTGCAGAGGGGTTTGTTTAGGGAAGGGAGAGTGTCCCGACTCATTACCCTGACAAATTTCGCCGCTGACCAGTTGAAACATTTGGGTTACGGGAACGTGACGGTCGTTCCGATGTGGGTGCCCAACTTGAGATTGACCTTATCGGCGGAGGAAGCAAAACAGCGTTTGGGCTTGACGGGGCGCTTCGTTGTGACCGTCTTTGGCTTCATTGTCGCCCGTCGCGGTTACGAAACTCTGCTTGAGGCGCTTCAGGCTTTGCCGGAGGAGACTCTCCTCGTTTTCGCTGGCGGACCTCACCCTCTGGACAGGACTGGCTACTACGCAAAGTTAATTGCACGCATAGCAGAACACCCGGACCGCAACCGAGTTCATGTCACCGGCTACTTGCCCGAAGATGAA
>JANZZQ010000123.1:2551-4100 GCA_026419315.1 Armatimonadota bacterium
GTTGACTTGTGGTTGGCAGCTTCCGATGTCGTTGTCGCTCCGTTCCGTCACCTAAGCGGTTCCGCTTCGTTAATGAGGGTTTTGGCTTACGGCAAGGCAGTCGTGGCTTCCGATTTGCCGCCTTTGAGAGAACTCGCCGAGCAATCCGGTGCATTGGTTTTAGTTCCGCCAAACGACCTCAAAGCGCTCGCTGAAGCCATAAAGGGACTGAGGAGCCCCGAGGAGCGAATTCGTTACGAGCTATCTGCCCGCGAATTCGCTAACCGTCAAACCGTCCACAAAGTTGCCAAAATGCATCTTGAACTTTACAAAACCGTTTTGCAAGCCAATTTCCTCGAGGATGTGCTATCCTGAAATGCAGGGCTTCAGGGACGAAGGGGCGACCGCTACCGTGGAGGCTTGGTCGTATGCCTGAGAGACGGACTGCGACGAAGAAAAACGGCAAACGGGAAGCAACTCCGACTTTGCCCGACCTTTGGTATGAAGTCATCGGATTAGTGTTAATTGCGTTGGGTGGGCTGTTGTTTGTAGGTTTGTCTGGTCGGGCTGGTGGGGTTGTCTTGCACCTATTGACAAGTTCGCTAACATCGCTGTTCGGCATAGGTGCGTATGCTTTCGCCACTCTTTTAGCTGTAATCGGTGTCGCATTGATAGCCCAGAAACACCAATTGCCTATTCCTTCTTTCTCCCTTGGAAGCGCTGCGTTGCTTTGGGTTCTCGTCACCGCGTTGCACCTTGGAGTCCCGAGCGGGCAAGAGTTGACGCCGGAAAACATAACCGGACACGGAGGTTGGGTTGGGGCATTGACTTCCCTGATGCTCCGCAAAGCATTTGGAGACATCGGGGCGATTATCGTTTTAACTCTCGTAACCCTTGTGGGCTTCTTGATTGCATCCCGTCGCACTTTGACGGAACTTTTGGGAACAGTTCGGAAGAAATTGGGCAAGTGGTGGGAGGCGTGGTTGAAGTCTTGGCACGAACGAGAGAGGAAACGAGCAGCTAAGAGGGAAAAAGCTAAAACAACGGCCCCAGCTAAATCTGAGCCTGAAGTTGAAAAAGTTAAGGCGCCTGAGCAATTGGCTTCCGAAGCTGTTCCAACACCGCAACAACCTCAACCTACCCCTCAAACCTCCGCTCAAACGGACGACGGAGATTTCCCCTTCCCGATGGAGACTATTGTCAGTGCGGGGACGGTAAAGCGTTCTCGCAGGCGGAATTTGCCTTTCCTTCCAGAACATTACGAAAAAGTTGTCAAGGCCCTTGAGCCGCCGAAGCCCGAAGATAACCCGGAGACGGCAACAAGCATTGAAGACGGCATTCGGTTAGTTGAAGAAACACTGGCGAGCTTCAAGATTGAGGCGAAGGTTGTAAATGTCAAGAGGGGACCCGTCATCACACGATACGAAGTTCAACTGGCTCCAGGAATTCGTGTCAAGAGGATTGAGAACCTCGCTGACGATTTGGCTTTGGCACTTGCGGCAATTGATGTCAGGGTTGAAGCGCCGGTGCCGGGCAAAAGTGTCATTGGGATTGAAGTTCCAAACAAACG
>JANZZQ010000124.1 GCA_026419315.1 Armatimonadota bacterium
AGATGTGTATAAGAGACAGGCTCAACGCTGTGGCTACGAAATCCGAAGACGGAAAAACCCTTTACTTCAAAGCAGTCAACCCGACACGACAATTCGTTGAAGTTGAGTTGAGTGTTGAAGGGGATGTTTCTGTCAAGAGCGCTTCAATGCAACTGGTTTCCCCAGGCGACCTCACAGCCCGGAACACTTTGGAAGAGCCAAACCGAATTCGCCCTGAACCCCGCAGTGTTCAAATTGAGGGCAAAAAAGTTCGGTTCTCACTCCCCGCCCTTTCCGCTGGCGTTGTGACCATCGAAATCCCTTAGGTTTTAAGTTGTCCTTGACAACTCGTTGATGGTTAGTGGTCGGGTTGTCGGTTGACAGAAAGCTTGTCATGGGGTTAGTTGAAGACATGAACGGGAGCTTGCGGGCGCGCTTCACGCCGCTTTTGGACGATGCCGAAAAAGTTAGCATTGAAGGAACAGCTCCCTTCAATTTCGCCTCATGGTGTTGTCCCGATAGACTTGAAACCTCGGCGAGGGTAGAATTAATGGGGTGTGAAATTTGAGTGGCAAGGAGTGATGCGAGATGAAGAAGGCGATTTACTTGGGGAGCGTTGTGCCGGGTTGGGATTTGGAAAAGCGTGTCGCTCTGATCAAAGATGCAGGCTACGAAGGTTTTGAGTCCCACCACCCAAACAGTGAAGACGAAGCGAAGCAAATCAAGGCGCTGGCGGAGAAATATGGGCTTGTCGTCCACAGTTTGATGGGCGGAACCCATTGGCAATTCCCGCTTTCCGCTCCCGACACCGAAACCCGCAAAAAGGCGATTGAAGGTGTTGAGCAAGCGCTGAACTTCGCCGCAATTATGGGCGCAGAAGGTGTCCTCGTCGTCCCCGCAGTTGTCAATGAAGCAACAGATTACAAGACAGCGTGGGAATTGTCAATGCAATCGTTCAGCCAACTCATTCCTGTTGCAAAGAGGCTGGGAGTGCAAATTTGGGTTGAAAATGTTTGGAACCGCTTCCTGCTTTCGCCCCTTGAGTTCGCCGCATACATTGACGAATTGAACGCGAAAGCCAACTCCGATGGCGATGGTATAGTTGGCGCTTACTTTGATGTCGGCAACATTCTCGCTTACGGCTTCCCTCAACACTGGATTCGCTTGCTCGGCAATCGCATAAAGCGAATCCATGTCAAAGACTTCATTGTCAGTGAACACCGCTTCGTCTACCTTTTGCAAGGCGATGTGAATTGGCGCGAGGTAATGGCGGCACTTCGCGAAATCGGTTACGATGGCTGGGTCACCGCCGAGTTGCCTCCATACCCACATGCGCCCGACCAAATGGTTCGCGACACCGCACAACACCTGGACAGAATCATCAAAGGGCAAGTTTGAATCAATGATGAGAACATTGTAAGCGACAGTTTCGTCATTTGCCGACATTTTGGAGGGCAGCACTCTCACTGGGGCGAAAACCAGCGCGCCGTAGACGGACCTTCCAAGAAATTTCGCTGGTGCCAGCTGGCAAATAGCGCTCAAGGCGGTGTCGGTTCTTCGGTTTCCGAAGTTGAAACTTCGTTGAGGTTCACAGAAGCGATCGGTTGCGGTTGGAGAGAAGTTCCCTTCTTTGTCTCCGCTTTCCCAACATGGATTAAGCGCGGTCTGGGTGGATAAATGTCGTTGCTTATGACTTCCCTCTTCGTGACGACCCCATTTTCCGCCCTGAGCCTTACAACAACGACACGGTAGCCGCTACTGCCTTTATCCACAACCTTGCTGACATTCGCGGGCAAGTTGGTGATGAAAACCTGCTTCACAGTGGGTTCACCGAGTTTCTTCACTGTTCGGACAATCTTGTAACTCACCCCTGGTTGCTGCTTACCAAAAACGAGAACCGTTAAGCGCCCGCCCTTGACAAAAGTTCGCAAATACAGCGGGGTGTCGAAAGGGTTGCGGAGTTTCAAGTCCAACGAACCGAAGTTAACGGCTGCATCCAAACCGGGTGGCAGGTAAGCGATGGGACGGCTGTGCCGATATCGTTGGACAACTTCCATTCCTGCCCGCAAGGCGGCGAGGTAAAGAGTTCCTGCAACTTGACAAACTCCTCCGCCAAAATCCTGGGTGAATAGCCCTTGAACCAAAACCCTTGCGACCCGAAAACCTTGGCGGGGGGTGCGAGGACCGACGATGTTGTTGAAAGAAATCGTTTCTCCGGGGCGGATGAGAACATGGTCTAACTTCGATGCGGCCAGGCGAATGTTGTGGGAACGGTTTCGTTCCTTGGTCCGAAAATAAGTCGTCGCCTTCCCAACAACCCCATCAATGCTCGCCACATCTTCCGTTTTTACTTCGGGTTGAACCTCAGTTGCGATTAGAGGCAGAGTTTCCCACTGCCCACGTTTCAACCGTTCCGCCCAAGCCTTCAAAGTTTCCTCAACTTCAACCTCCAAGCCTTCCCTTGACGGGATTATGCGGACGATTCCTTTTTGCCACTCAACTAATGCTCTCTGAGGTGGGCGATTTAAGGATTGAGCAATTTGGTTCAAGATTCTGCGGCCGCTTTGTTCGTCCCAGTCGTAAGCCATTGGCAAGTGAACTCCACCTTGCCACGCGGCCAAAAACTCCGCCAAACTCGCTCTCAAAGATTTGCGGCGCCCTATTTTCAAAGCGTTTCTCAGAGTCCCATCGAAATTCGGCTTCACCTTCAACTCCTCAAGCCGAACTTTTCTGATGACCTGACCTTGAAGAGTAACAGCAACGGTGACGGAAACGGGGAAAGCGAATTTGCTTTCAAGGGTTCGTCGGGCATCGGTTACTTTCGTCCCACCAACTTTGATGCCCTGAATGTGGACACCGAAGGCGATAAACTCGGTTTTTTGCCACAGGAGAAAAGCCAATCCACCCCCAACTATCGGGCCGAGGGTTCCCAACGCCAAGCCGGTCAGAAACCAACGCTTCATTCACTAATCACCGCTTAATTAGACAACGCCAACCCCAAGTTGAGCGAGACTTTTCGCGCTCGTTGTTTTCGCAGGGCAAACTCCGGTCTGCCCGGAAAACTGTCCTCGTAACTCCTGTCGGAATTTGCCTTTCGAAGGGAACACTTCTCTGCGCGCTGAGTTTTATTGAACCGCAGGTGAATAAAAGACCGAGTTCTTTGGTGCAAGGGCACAGCCCTTCAAAGGCTTAAGTTCGCCGCCAACGAGTTCCTTGCGGCGTGTCTTCAAGTGCGATGCCCAACTCGCTCAGTTTTGACCGAATTAAATCGGCAAGGTCAAACAAGCGGCGTTGACGAAGTTGCCCGCGCACCTCAATGAGCAAACTGAGCAGTTGCTCCCCTAAAGTGTCTTCAAGTTTTTCCGGCGCCTCGATTTCGGCGACATCAAAACCGAGCACTGACAATAAAGTGGTCAACCTCTCTCGAAGCAAGTTCAAAGCAAGTTTCTCCGATTGAGATGGCAACTCCTTGACAGTCACGGTCATTGTCAACGCCGCCCCTACCATCCGAAACAAGTAACCAAGCGCCTCTGCGGTGTTCAAGTCATCTTCCATCGCTTCGTAAAAAAGGCGAGTGCTCTCTTCAACAAGTTCCACCAACTCCTCTGCTCTTTCACGGGACGCTTCGGTTTCCTCCCCAGTTCCCATTGCCAAGCGACTGCGAACTGCTTCCAAAGCAGTGCGAATTCGCCTCAAAGAGGCTTTCGCCCCTTCAGCGCGCTCTTCAGAATAGTCAAGGGGTGACCTGTAGTGAGTTGAAAGGTAAAGCAACCTGAGAACATTCTTGCCGTGTCGCTTCAATGCATCTCGCAAGGTAACAAAATTGCCCAAACTCTTGCTCATCTTCTCCCCGCCAACCGTCAAAACCCCAGCGTGCATCCAGCAAGTCACAACCGGCTTAATACCTGTCAAGGCTTGAGATTGAGCGATTTCGTTTTCGTGGTGAGGGAAAACAAGGTCGGTCGCTCCTCCGTGAAGGTCAAAAGGAACTCCCAAGTATTTGAGCGACATGACAGAACACTCTATGTGCC
>JANZZQ010000125.1 GCA_026419315.1 Armatimonadota bacterium
GTGCAGAGAGAGTTCCCCGCTTCATCAACTCTTGAAGTCGCCTCGTGACCTCAAATCCCTGTTCCTCGGTCGGGGCAGTGAGGGGAAATGTAGCAGTCATCCGCCCACCACGAGTAGGCAAGCTCATCCTGATCTCACCATCACCCCACTCTGCAGCTATGACTTGCTTGGGTTTACCAAAGAAGTGGCGCATGTTTAACCCTCCATCGTGCGCAAATTAGCCAAACTTTTAGACGATGAACTGTCAAAGAGGTGGAAAGACGGTTCGCAGTCGGACACGAAGCGATAGTGGGGCGGCGTGAAATCGGTAACAGGTGCGAAATGCGGGGCGAAGTTGTCATCTCAATTTGCACTTTGCACCCCGCACTTGATTCACGGCACTCCGGCTTACTTCGTGCCCCACCACGAGCCTTTCCCTTAACCAGAACATAGCGGTCGAAAATCGCCCTGAAATCACGGTGCCTTTTCGCCTGGTCTCAAATGCTCAATCAGCCACATGTAGTTGTTCGCATTCGCCACCTTCGGGGTTGAAGGCGTGCTGTCAAGTTCAACGCAAATCCAACCTTCGTAGTTGACTTCGCGAAGGACATCCAAAATACCAGCCAACCGCTCACCGATAGCGCCACGTCCAAGTTCCCAGAAAACGTGTTTCACCCGCCCCATCTGATAGCGTTGTTCAAGGGTCATGCCACCCAGGAGAGGGTTCAAGTCCTTGAGGTGGATGTAGCCGATTCGGTCTTTGTATTTTCGGAATGTGGCGACCGGGTCGGCATCACCGTAAGCCAAGTGGGCGGTATCGAACCCGGCAAAGACGAGTTCTGGGTCAGTGTTTTCCATGAAAATGTCAACCTCTTCCGCTGACTCAATAAGCGTCCAAGCGTGGTTGTGCAAAACTACCTTGACACCAAATTTCTTCACTTGCTTTGCGATCTCATTGACGGTTTCGCAAAAACGCAGGTAATGTCGTTTTGGGGCTTTTCCCGGTCGAGGCGAGTAACCGGCGGAAGCGACGATCAGTGTTGAACATCCGAGTTTTGGAAGGGCTTCGGCAATTTTGATTGCCCTTTCCGCCTCCTCCGTCCATCCCTTCCAAAAATGCCCGCTAACATAAGTCGCAGAGCAAGCCAATTTGTGCTCATCCAAAAGGGATTTCAGTTCCCCCAACTTGTCAAGAAAAGCGCCCACTGGGGCTTCAATACCGTCGTAGCCGATTTCGGCAATGTCTCTAACTGCTTCGGTGAAATTTCGCCAAGTTAAGGGTTGACACGCCAACCTGACACGCATCCCCACGACAACTACCCCCTTTCCCAAATTTGCGATCCTCTCAGCCTCAACAATCATAGCAGTGAAAGTCCCGAACGCAAGTTAGTGTCTACCCCGATAGCGATTGACGACTTTCGCAGCAAAATTGTAGCCAACAAAGCAAAAGGAGGTAGAGGGAAGTGTTCAGCGAGAAGGAACTTTTGCTTGTTCCGGGACCAACACCCATTCCACCGCAAGTTCAACAGGCAATGTTGAAGCCTGTCATCAACCACCGCTGCCCCGCTTACGAGGAACTGTTTGCAAGTTTGCAGGAAAAGTTAAAGCGATTGTTTGGAGTCACGGGCGAGGTTTTCGTTTTCCCCTCATCTGGAACGGGAGCACTTGAAGCGATGGTCGTCAACTTCCTTTCCCCGGGCGACCCAGTGCTCGTTGTCAGCATCGGATTTTTCGGCGACAGGTTCGGCGAAATTGCGGAACGTTTCGGCGCTGACGTCACCTGGTTGAAACTTGATTGGGGCACAGCAGCGGCACCTGAAATCGTTGCGGAAGCGATGGACAAAGCACCAAAGCCTTTCAAAGCCGTTTTGCTAACCCACAATGAAACTTCAACCGCTGTCGTCAATCCAGTCAGGGAAATCGCGAAAGTTGTCAAGGAGAGAGGGGCACTGTTGCTTGTTGACTCAATAAGCGGTCTTGTGGCTATGCCGCTACCTATGGACGAGTGGCAGATTGATGCTGCTGCAACTGCTTCTCAAAAAGCCCTTATGGTTCCGCCAGGTATCGGGTTAGTTGCTGTGCGGGAGGCTGCGTGGGAAGCAGTTGAACAGGCGAAAATGCCTCGCTACTATTGGGACTTCCGGCTCGCCCGCAAATTCCAAAGCCACAACCAAAACCCATACACGCCACCTGTCACCCTGCTTTACGGTCTGGATGCCGCCCTCGACATGATTTTCGCCGAAGGGATGGAAGCGGTTTTTGAACATCACAAGAAAGTTCGCGATTTGCTTCGGGGTGGAATTCGTGAGATGGGGCTTGAACTTTTTGTCCCAGACGACAACATAGCTTCCTGCAGCCTGACAGCAGTTAAAGTGCCCGAGGGAATTCACGGCGGGGATTTGATCAGGCAATTGCGAAACAAATACCGAATTGAGGTGGCTGGTGGTCAAGAACACCTTAGGGGCAAAATCATCCGAATAAGCCACATGGGTTACATCCACGAAAGCGACATGCTCTTGACACTTTCTGCACTTCGCCTCGCGCTCAAGGATTTGGGGTGGCATTAAGGTTGTAGACTGGCAGCGCTTTCCTGAATCCGCCCTGCCGAACCAAAAATCCGCTCTGTTAGACGGGGACACTCCCGCACAATTGAGCATATCGCTTTCGCCCCATCTGGATATGACTGAAAAGGTCGGATTGGTCGGAAGTTCAATTCAGTTTTTGTCAAGAGGGGGTTGGGATCTAAACCCGCAGCGCTCAACCCAAACCGCTCAGCTAATTTCGGCAGTTGTTTCTCGCTGCACCTTTACAGAAATCTGCGAATTGTGCTATTAATTGAAATCGGACTGCGTGAAGCCGGAAAGTTTTCAGGGCGAAGGAGGGGAGGAAGATGGTGAGCAAAGAGGTTGTTCGACAACGCTTCATCTACGCCCTTCTGCCCTTGATAGAAAGGGCACTTCTAAGCGACACCTTCCGAGGCTGGCTCATCCGCGAGTTAGAGCATCGGATTTTTGAGAGGTGGATGGAAGAGGATTCAAACCGCCCCTTGAAAGTTCAGAAAGAAAAGGAAGAGATCGTCCGGGCATTAGTGTATTCCTTCCACAGGGCACTCCAACGAAGGCAACTTTCACCGACTGTTTTACGCAAGCTCTTAAAGAACTTCTTCGGCGCGTGCACTCTGTGTTTGGACAAGGAGCGAGTTGAAGCCATTGAGACTTTCAAGGAGCGGCACGGTGTCCACCCGCCAACAAGCGTGGTCATTGCCCCCACGAAATTCTGCAATTTGCAGTGCACAGGCTGTTACGCCAACTCACATGCTGCCGCTCGTGAATCCTTGGAGTGGGAGATCCTTGACAGAATCGTCACCGAAGCGAAGAGACTCTGGGGCATCAGGTTCATCACCATCACTGGGGGCGAACCCCTTCTCTACCGCTCCCAAGGTCACGATATCCTTGACTTAGTTGCAAAGCACGACGAATGCTTCTTTCTGATGTATACCAACGGCACGATGATTGACGAGAGAACAGCAAAGCGAATGGCGGAAGCGGGCAACATCACACCAGCGATTTCAGTTGAAGGCTTTGAGGAAAGAACTGACGCAAGGCGAGGGAAAGGCGTCTTCAAGCGAATTCTGAAAGCGATGGCTTACCTAAGGGAAGCAGGTGTTCCCTACGGAATTTCGCTGACAGCAACGAGAGAGAATGCCGAGGAAATTTTCTCCGACGAGTTCATTGATTTCTTCTTTGAGGAGCACCAAGCCCTCTACGGTTGGCTTTTCCAATACATGCCTATCGGTCGCGGCTACACCCTCAGGCTGTTGCCCACCCCAGAGCAGCGAATCTGGATGTGGCAAAGGACATGGCAAATCATTCGCGAACGAAAGATCCTGTTCACCGATTTCTGGAACTGTGGAACTATCTCCGACGGTTGCATCTCAGCGATCAGGAGTGGCGGCTACTTCTACATTGACTGGAATGGGAAAGTTATGCCGTGCGTTTTCGTCCCATACTCGCCCGTCAACATCATTGAGGTCTACAAGAAAGGCGGCACCCTTGAGGA
>JANZZQ010000126.1 GCA_026419315.1 Armatimonadota bacterium
GTCCGACCGATGTTGCGACCTGTCAAGTTGCGAACGAGCAAACTGAATCGTTTGAGCAAGTTGAAGGTCAGCCAAGCCAATTTGCCACGGCGTCGGACTTCGGCGTGGGTGGCTTCGTGCAAAATTTGGAAAACACGCGGGACACCAATAAGCACCGTGACACCGACCTCTCGCATCGTCTCTATCACTGTGCGCGAGCGCAAGTTTTCAGGGTAGGTAATGGTCGCCCCTGCCCAAATCGCCACGAGCAATTCACCCGTAAAGGCGAAGGCATGGTGCAGCGGCAGAAGCGAAAGCACATGGTCGTTGTGCATCGGCGGCAAAACTTTCACAATCGCTCTCAAGTTGCTGATGAAGTTTCGGTGAGTCAGCATCGCACCTCTCGGTTCAACGGTCGGACCCGTGACGAAGATGATGGATGCAATGTCATCGGGGCGCGGGACGAGGGACGAGGGACGGGAATCAAGGTCTTCGGGAACTTTGGTCAGTTCGCTAAACGAAAGAACAGTGATGTCAAGACCAAGTTCTCTCAAGGCGGAAGCGATAGGGTTGGCGAGACTGTCGCTAAGGAGTGCAGCCTTCGCTTCAACAAATTTTGCGATTGCGGCGATATCTTCAGGGCGCCATTGTCGGTCAAGGGGCACAACAGTTGCACCAGCGCACGAAGCGCTGAAATAGGCGATAACCCACTCGGGGCAATTTTCGCCGCACAAAACCACTCTGTCGGAACGACTGACACCCAGTGCTGTTAGCCTTGCCGCATTTGCTTGCGCTAAACGATACAACTCTCCGTAAGTGTATCGCACCCACTCGTCTTGTCCTTCGTTCGTTTTGCGCCCTTTCCGTTGGAGCGCAACTTTGTTTGGAAACCTCGCAGAAGCGTGAGCGAGCAAATCGGGAAGAGTTTGAATTTCGTCGGCTGCACCGTCATCTTCCGCGATTCTCAAAATGTGCCGTTTCAAACCCGGGATGTGAACATCCTGCAAATAGTGCTTCCAGTCAATGGTCTTGACATCAAAGGAGAAGTCGCGCCGGTCGTCTTCATCCATGCTCTCCCAAAGCCATTGCATGTTTTCGGTGGCGAACCGGGCTTTGAAGTGAGTGTAGGGGGCATAGATCCCGAGGAAGTATTCAAGCCGGTCAAGTCCAGACTTGATGACATCAAGCCTTCGTTGCCACCGTTTCGCCGCGGGCATAAACGAAAGCGATTGAGCCAATCGCTCTTGCAACTCCAAAAGCCGCTTTCTGCTTTCAAGCCAACGACGATATTTGTCAAGGGGTGGGAGTGTCCAAGGCTTGACTTTCATTGGTCTTCCGTCACGGTCAAGGAGCGGGTTTCGCTCAAAGTATTCAACGCACCACCTCACGACATCGCGAAGGGTCAGCAGATTTTGCGTGCTCGTAGCTATCTGAACGACAACTGGTCGCGGTAAGGGTTGAGATGGGCGATTTTCCCCACTCCTACCCTCCCACAAACCGAGCCCCATCGCTGCGATAGCGGCGAGAGTTGCGTTTACAACGAAATCGCAAGGGATTAGGTCAACGACGCAGTCGGGGTCGCCGGGGAAGTCAACGAGTTGGCGTTTGGCGAAGCCGATGATGAGCGGGTCAGCCATCCGTTGGTTTTCAATCCAGCCGGGTTCGGGTTCCCGCAAAGTGCTCTCAATTATTGCAGGGCGCAAGATCAGGGTCGGGATGTCGCCGCAATTTTTTACCAGAAGTCGTTCGCCCAACCATTTCGTGTAAGTGTAGGTGTCGTTGAAGCCGCGAGATTTCGCCCGGTTCATCCCCTCTTCAACCATGCTTTCGCGAACTGCACGCTCCCGAATCGGTGGCGGCGTTTCATCATCTCCCGCTTGCTCTTCCACATCGCGGCAAAGTTGAAGCAAATCGGCAATCTCCTCATCAACGCCTGTTGGGTCAGGAGGCTCTTCAGGAACGATGCCTTCGCGGATGCCACAAACATAGCAAGTTGAGATGTGGGCGAAAATCGGTGCGGGTTTACCATCCCTCCGGCGTAACTCTTTGCTGAGCTTCGCTAACTCCAAAACCCGCAAAACGCCCAAAGCGTTTAAGTTCAGCGCCCTGTCCAATCGTTCGTCAAAGGAGACGACTGCTGCGCTGTTGATGATGATATCGGCTTCCGCTGCGACAGCGTTGAAAGTCGCTTCGTCCAAACCGAGCCGCTCAAAAGTCAAATCCCCTTCCAACACAGTCACTTTCTCGGCGATGAAATCGTCAAATCGGTCTTGAAAGCGTCGGCGTAACGCGGTGAAGATAGCGGCGCGGTGAAACTCCTGTCGCATTCGCTCTTGAGCGCTAAGCCAAGAACCGTCGGGCGATCGTTTGCCCCTCACCAGCAAGTAAATGCGCCTAACTTTCGGGAGCGCCCGAAGCACTTTTTCCAAAACCGCTTTGCCAAAGAAACCGGTTGTGCCAGTGATCAAAAGTGTTTTGCCGTCATAAAACTCGCTAACCCAACCCATCTCGCACTCTGTCACTCCCCCATGGTTGAAAAGCGAAATCGTGTCTGCCTGCGACGCCTCTAACTGTCGACAACCCTTTGAAAGCCACACTCTGACGCTGCTTATTTTTGCACTGAGGTCGCACCGTTGACACATCGTAAAGCTCCCGCTTTACCCCGAAGGG
Organism: Armatimonadota bacterium; assembly: GCA_026419315.1. Taxonomy (GTDB): domain Bacteria; phylum Armatimonadota; class Fervidibacteria; order Fervidibacterales; family Fervidibacteraceae; genus Fervidibacter. The sequence goes on from JANZZQ010000126.1 coordinate 2,650, forward strand.
TTTTGGAATGCGACATCAAAGTGCTGAGCCTTTTGAAATCCCTTGACAGATGAGCCGAAGCTTTCTTCGTTGGCTGAGGAGGCATCAACCCAGCTTCATCCTTTACAAACCGGGAAAAGTGTGGCATAAACTTCACGGCTTTCCGAGAAGAGAGGAGGCGAGCAACCATGTGGCGGGTATGCCGCAGGTCAATTTGTGCGTTTGGGTTGAGATGGGGTTTCATCGGAGCGTTGATGGTAACGATGATTGTGTGGGGATGGGCTCAAAGTTCGGACGGAACGCCGATGGTGGTCTTCCTTGAGCCCAAAGAGGGGGCAAGCATCCCCACGGATTTGGACTCAATTCAAATTCGCTTCCGCTTAATCAGCCCCGATAACACGAATTTGATGAGGTATCAACCTTTCGTGAACGGGTTGCCGGGCAACGAACCAATCCCCATTGACCCGCCAAGCCCTCAGGTTGAATTGACAATTTTGTGGCACGGACTCAAAAGGTTTCCTGACGGTGTTCACATCATCACGATCAAAGTCGTGGATGCAAAAGGTCGCGAAGGGATGGGCTCACTGACGCTTTACAAAGGTCGGGATTTGACCAAACCGACTGCCGAAATCCTTCATCCAAAGAGCGGTGACACCCTTAGAGGTCAAGTTCCCATCTTGGTTCGCGTCAGCGACGACAGGGGAGTGAGGGGGATTACTGTCAACGCGACTCAAAGGGAGACAGCAAAAACCCAAACAATCTACATGGCAGTTGGCAACTACGGCAGGTTCATAGAAGTTCGCGTAATTTGGGACACAACTCAAAAGCACCCTGAAACGAAGGAGGATTTGTTCCCCGACGGCATTTACCTGCTCCAAGCAAAGGTTCGCGACCAAGAGGGCAATGAAGGGGTTTCAAATGAGGTCTTGGTGGTTGTCCAGAACAAAGTGGCTCAGCCGCTGATTTCCCAAGTCTCGCCCGGGCAGATAACCAGGGGTGGCGCTACGGCTCCAACCTTGTTGCCCGAAACTGAGTCCACCCTTGAGGTTTCACCCCTCTTGAAAACTTCTCAACTTTTCATTCCGGCTGGTGAGAGCAAACCAGCGACTCTTGAGGGCGTGGTAACTCTTCCTTCAGCTCAGCGACCTTCCATGCAGGTTGCAATGTCAACGCTTACATCACGACCTCGCTTGACCGTTGCGCTCCCTACGGGGGAAACTGCGGGGCGAGAAGTAACGATTGAGCCTACTTTGAGCAAGAAGGAGTTGTCATCGCCTCAAATCGTTGGAGTGGTTCCAGTGGGCGCAAGGCCAAGTTTGAGCGTCGCACAAGGTGAGAGCAAAACTGTCGCGACGTATTCGCCTCCCCAACTGACAAATCCCCCGGCTGTAGTGTCACCT